>NZ_JBLYQK010000010.1:0-109838 GCF_048799765.1 Brevundimonas sediminis | reverse complement strand
GGCGCCCGCCGCCGAACCGGCCCCGCCGCCGCCCGCGCCCGGCGTCTCGACCGTCACCGTGCTGGACGCCGCCGCCCGCGCGGCCCTGCCGTTCACGGTCGAACTGCCGCCGGGCTTCCAGATCGTCACCGGCCGTCCGGGGCCGGATTTCAAAATCTATACGATCCGTCGCGGCGAGCACTCGTTCGTCATGGTCTATGTCGGTCCGGCCTCGCAGTTCCCGATCTACTCCGGGCAGCAGATCGAGGCGGGCGGACGCCTGAGCGTGATCGCGACCGAGGACGGCCAGCGCCACGCGATGGAGCACCTCTTCCAGCGGGCCACGGCGCCGCGCGAGGTGCACATCTGGACCATGAGCCTTGAGGGCGCCGACCGGGCCCTGGCCGAGCAGATCGCCCAGTCGGTCGACGTGCGATAGACGTCAGGCCCGTCGCACCGGCGTGTCGGTCGGGCCCAGCCGGATCCCGCGCGTCCCGGCGAAGACCAGAACCTCCTGACCCGGCGCGGCGGCCCAGCGGCGCAGGGTCGCCTGATAGGGCTCGCGCCGCCAGTCGTGCGGCCGCGTCGCATCGCATTCGACGATCAGCCGCGCGCCGCCCTGTTCGCTGTGCAGGACGAAGCCCGCCTGCGACGGCTTCCAGTCGTCGTCCAGCGCCTCGGTCAGCAGCCACAGGCAGTTGAACACCCGGCAGTCGTCGGGGCGGTCCTCATAGACGGCGCAGCCCCGCGACTTGCTGAAGTGACGGCACCACTTGCCGGCGGGCTTGTTCAGCGCCGTCACCCCCATCAGCTTGCAGCACAGGCCGCAGTCGCCGCAGGACTTGCTCAAGTCCGTCAGGTCTCCGACCAGACGGCCAGTTCGTTCCCGGCCGGGTCGCGGAAGTGGAAGCGGCGTCCGCCGGGGAAGTCGAAGATCGGTTTCACGACCACGCCGCCCGCCGCTTCGACCTTGGCCAGCATGGCGTCGAGGTCGCGGGCGTAGAGGACGGGCAGGGGTGTCTTCGTCGCCTCGGCGGAGTCGCCGTCAAAGCCGCCGTCCAGCCCCTCGTTGAAGGCCGCGTAGGACGGGCCGTAGTCCACGAAGGTCCAGCCGAAGGCCGCGCCGTAAAACGTCTTCACCGTCGGCAGGTCGCCGCCCGGCAGCTCGAGATAGTCCAGCTTTCCGTCTTCACGCATGTCTTCTCAGCCTGTTTGAGGAACGCCATCCGGCATCCTCTGTGACACGCGGCGCTTCCCGCCGGAAGGGGCTGTCACCACTCCGGATCAATCCCTGAAGCTCGGGTCCTTCATGGCCAGCCATTCGGTTTCAGGGATCGGCTCGCAGCCTGTGAGAATGTCGTTCTCGATGATGACCCTGTAGTACGAGAACGTCCGCGTATCGGGATCCCCGGATCGATGCACGCCGATCCCACTGATCTCCACGCGGCCGGGGGTGCAGTCTGGCTTGGGGAAGTCGAACCACTTGAGCGTGTCGCCGATCTTGTAGTCGAGCAGTCGCACAAAGCCCCATTTGAACTGCACTTCGACCGGCCCGGAAGCCGTCTCGATCATCAGGTTGTTGAACAGGCCCATGCCGCGCTTCGTCTTGGCTCCGTCATAAGAGGCTCGACCATAGGCGCCTCATCCCCTTCGATGCCAGCGCCACGAATGAGGCCCCTGCGAAAGTGGGCGCGAAGCTGTGATCGGGCTTTTTCCACCGCGGCGCTTGCCAGCCGATGGAATCCGCGCGAACCTGCAAATCGTTCGCAATCGCAGGACTGGCCCGATGATCGTACTGACCACAGGACAGGCTTCGCTGACCCGCCTCATGCAGGCGGACGCCGCGCCGCGATCACAGCACCTCGCGCCGCGAAAGGTGCAGGGTCAGGGTGATCAGCGCCAGCAGACCGACACCGCCGCCCAGCCCCAGCGCGGTGGTCACGCGCCAAGGTTCTGAGGACAGCATGTTCACCGGCATCTGCCAGGGCAGGAAGACGCCGGCCTTCGCCGAGGTGGCGACGACCGCGAAGAAGGTGCCGCCGATCCCGACGACCAGCCCCGGCACGAAGCTGGCGTAGCGCAGGGCCGTCCACAGCTGGATCGCCACCATCAACAGGGCGGCGCAGAGCATCAGGCCCAGGGTTCCGGCGTGCCGGGCCAGATCGGGCGTGCCGGTCGGTTCGAGTTCCGGCCGCAGGGCGACGGCCAGCCGGACCGCCAGCCAACTGAAGACCAGCACCGCCACGCTCATCGCCGCCACCACGGCCAGGATGCAGATGGCCTTGGCGGCGTAGATTTTCCAGCGGGCCAGGGGCAGGGCGCGCAGGTGGTCCCAGCTCTTCGGGCCATGCTCCATGTGCGCCACCAGGGCGGTCAGGGCGGTCACGCTCATGGGCAGCATGAAGAAGGCCCAGATGGCGCCCGAGCCGGCCATCCACATCTCCCAGGGCATGGGCGCCTTGCCGCGCATGACGTTGAAGAACTGGAAGATCGCGATCAGCGACGGGGCGGCGACGGCCAGCAGGGCGGCCAGCGAGCGGTTCAGCTTGCGGGCCTCGACGGAAAGAACGGTCAGCATCAGGCGGCCTCCGGCTCAGGCTTGGGTGGGGACACGTCGCGGTAGATGCCTTCCAGCGAGCGGGCGCGGGGTCCGATGGCGAAGACGTTCAGTCCGGCCTCGATCAGGGCGCGGTTCAGGGCGGCCGCGGCGGCGCGGGCGTCCTCGCCGGGCTTCAGCCGGGCCACGGCCTCGTCCTCCGTACGGTCGAGGGTGAAGCCGCGCGCGGTCGCCAGGGCCGCCGCGCGGGTCTGGTCATCGGTCTGGAAGGCGATCTCGGGGGCCAGATCGGCCCTCAGCCGGCCGAGCGCACCCTCCAGCACCAGCCGGCCCTGGCTCAGGATGCCGACGTGGGTGGCGGTCTGTTCGATTTCGCCCAGCAGGTGGCTGGACAGCAGGACCGTGGCGCCGGTCCGCTCGGGCAGGGCGCGCAGGAAGCGGCGCATGTCGGCGATGCCGTCCGGGTCCAGTCCATTGGTCGGCTCGTCAAGGATCAGCACCGGCGGCGCGCCCAGCATGGCGCGGGCCAGGCCCAGCCGCTGCCGCATGCCCAGGGAGTAGTCGCTGACCCGGCGGTTCGCATCGGCAGTCATCTCGACCACCTCCAGCACCCGGTCGATCTCGGTCTTCGGCAAGCCCAGCAGGGTGCGGGTCAGGTCCAGGTTCTCCCGCCCCGACAGATTGCCGTAGAAGCCGTGCGCCTCCAGCAGCGCCCCGACCCGCCGCGCCGCGCCCTGGCGGTCGCGCGCCACGTCGATCCCGTCGATCAGCGCCTGTCCCGATGTCGGGGCGATCAGACCCAGCAGCATCTTCAGCGTCGTCGTCTTGCCCGCGCCGTTGCGGCCCAGAAAGCCGTAGACGGCCTTGTCAGGCACCATCATCGACACGCCGTCGACCGCCGGAGTTCGTCCGAAGCGGCGTGTGAGTCCGTGGGTCTGGATGGCGGCGGCCATGTCGGCGCTCTCGATTTCGTTTAAGTCGGATTTAAAGTTGCGAAGCACGCGTCTTTAAGTCAAGATTAAAGACAGGACAGGTTTCCACCCCCGCCGGAGCGACCCGTGAGCCAGACCGAGACCGACCGCTTTCGCCTGATGTGCCGCCAGTTCAACTGGCTGGCGATCTTCATGGTCTGTAGTGTCGGGGCCCTGCTGGCCCTGATGTTCGTCGTGTCGCCGGTGGTGTTCCTGACACGGGGCGGACCGTCGGCCTTCACCGACCTCTGGCTGGCCGAGGTGATCCGGGCGTTGCCGCAGCTCTTCTATCTGTTCGCGGTGTGGTCGATCGGGTCGGCCATGGGCCAGTTGGCGAAGGGCCGGCTGATCCAGCCGGTGCTGGCCGGCGCCCTGCGCCGGGTCGGCCTGGCCCTCGGCTTCGGCGGTCTGTTGAGCGTGTTCGGGATCACCAACCTTTTGCGCCTGATCAAGGGCGGGGCCGGCGGATGGGCCTATTTCGACGTCTCGGGCATGACGCTCGGCATGATCGGCGGCGCCCTGTTCCTGCTCGGTCGGGTGATCGAACAGGCGGGCCGCGTCCAGGCCGAACTCGATGAAATGATCTGATGCCCATTCGCGTCACTCTCGACCAGCTTATTGTGAGCAAGGGCCTGAAGGCCCGCGACCTGGCGCAACAGGTCGGCCTCAGCGAGACCCAGCTGTCCCTGTTCCGCTCCGGCAAGGTGAAGGGCATCCGCTTCCGGACGCTGGCGAAGCTGTGCGCCGCGCTGGACTGCAGGCCGGGCGACCTGCTGGACTACGAGTTCGACGCGGCGGACCTGCTGGGGGATGAGGAGGAGTAGGGCGCTAGACCCACCCCAGCCTCTGCCCCCACCGCAGCACCAGTTCCGGCCAGACCGCCGCCGGCTTGCCCGCGATCAGCCGGATGCCGAACCCGTGGCCGCCCTCCTGGAACAGGTGCGCCTCGACCGGCACGCCCGCGGCGCGGATCGCCGGCAGCAGCGACAGGCTGTTCTCGACCGGCACGGCCTCGTCATCCATGGCGTGCAGCAGGAAGACCGGCGGGCGGCCGGTCCAGTCCATCCGCTCCAGCGAATAGCGCGTGATCGCCTCCGCCGACGGCGTCTCGCCCAGCATCTCCTTGCGTGAGCCCGCGTGGACGTGCGGATCGCTCATGGTCGCGACCGGATAGAGCAGGATCGACAGGTCGGGCCGCATCGAGACGGCGTCGATGCCGTCGACCGGTGCATAGGTGTCATCCGTCCGCGCCGTCAGCATCCCGGCCAGATGCCCGCCCGCGGAGGCGCCCAGCACCGCCACCCGCGCCGGGTCCAGACCGTCTGCGGCGGCCCGGGCGCGGACGATCCGCAAGGCGCGCTGGGCATCCTGCAAGGGCGCGTCCGGTCCCGCCGCCCAGCCGTCGCCGGGCAGGCGATAGCGCAGGACGAAACAGGTGATCCCGGCGGCCGCGAACACCCGCGCGCAGTCCAGCCCCTCCTTGTCCACCACCGCCCATTTGTAGCCCCCGCCGGGGATCAGCAGCAGGCTGGCCCCGTTCGGCCGCTCCGGCCGCAGGACGGTCAGGATCGGATCGGTGGTGTAGCGGGCGAAGCGGTCATGGAAGCTTGGGTCTGTCGAGCGCTCGGTGACCACCGGCGTGACCGTGACCCGCTCGCGGCCGGGCGCCGCGCCGGGCCACAGGCGGATCGTCTCGGTCGGGTCGGGCGGCGCGAGCGTCTGCGACACCGGTGTCATGGCGAGCGCCGGGAGGGGCGTCGCGGCGGCTGCGGCCAGGCCGAGCGCGCCTCTGCGGGTGGTGATCATGGGGATGCCTCCGAAGGGGAGGCTAGGGCGAAGATGGCTGGATCAGCAAGCGCGCTTCCTTCTCCCCTCGAGGGAGAAGGTGGCCCGGAGGGCCGGATGAGGGGGCTCTATCCGCGCCTGAATTGGAAAGAGGGAAGCCGTCGCCGACTTCCCCCTCGTCCGTCTCGCTTCGCGAGCCACCTTCTCCCTCGAGGGGAGAAGGAAACTCAAGCCAGCTCCACCGCCATCGCCACGGCTTCGCCGCCGCCGATGCACAGGCTGGCCACGCCCTTGGTCCCGCCACGCGCCTGCAGCGCCGCCAGCAGGGTGGCCAGCACTCGCGCGCCCGAGGCGCCGATGGGATGGCCCAGCGCCGTCGCGCCGCCATTCACATTCAGCTTGTCGTGCGAAATGCCCAGCTCGCGCATGGCGATCATCGGCACCACGGCGAAGGCCTCGTTGACCTCCCACAGATCCACGTCCTCGACCGACCAGCCGGCCTTGGCCAGCGCCTTCTGCATGGCGGGGACCGGGGCGGTGGTGAATTTGGCCGGCTCATGGGCGTGGGCGGCCTGGCCGACGATGCGGGCGAGCACCGGCATACCGAGGGCGCGGGCGACGCTCTCGCGGGTCACGACCAGGGCGGCGGCGCCGTCCGAGATCGAGGCCGAGGAGGCGGCGGTGATGGTGCCGTCCTTGGCAAAGGCGGGTTTCAGGTTGGGGATCTTGGACGGATCGGCCTTGGCGGGCTGTTCGTCCTCGCTGACCGTGACCGGCCCCTTGCGCGACTGCACCTCGACCGGAACCACCTCGCCGCCGAAGGCGCCGCCCGTGACCGCCGCATTGGCGCGGTTCAGGCTCTCGATGGCGTAGGCGTCCTGATCCTCGCGGGTGAACTGGTACTCATTGGCCGTGTCCTGGGCGAAGGAGCCCATCGGCTTGCCGGGCTGATAGGCGTCCTCCAGGCCGTCCATCATCATCGAGTCGACGATGACGTCATGGCCGATGCGGGCGCCGCCGCGGTGCTTGTTCATCAGATAGGGGGCGCCGGTCATCGACTCCATGCCGCCCGCCACGATGATGTCGGCCGACCCGGCCTTGATGGCGTCGGCGGCCATCATCACCGCCTGCAGGCCCGAGCCGCACATCTTGTTCACGGTCGTCGCCTCGACGTGCTGGCCGAGGCCCGCGCCCAGCGCCGCCTGACGGGCCGGGGCCTGACCCAGACCGGCGGGCAGGACGCAGCCCATGTAGATCTGCTCGACCTTCTCGGGCGCGACGCCCGCGCGCTCGACGGCGGCCTTGACCGCGACGGCGCCCAGCTCGGTCGCCTTCACGCCGGACAGCGCGCCCTGGAAGCCGCCCATGGGGGTGCGGGCGAAGGAACAGATGACGACCGGATCGGACATCGAGAGCATCCTTTATAAAAACGTTTGGCGGCCCAATCGTCGCTTTCGTCGTCCGACGCAAGCGGCTTGATGGTGATCGCAGATCACTCTGCCGTGGGGGCGAGTTCCGGAATCCAGCCGGGGCGGCGCACGCTCACCGGGCGTCCGTCCACGGTCAGCTGGCCGTCCAGCCGGTCGACCCGCACCAGCGCCATCGCGATCCCGTCGCGCCCGCTCAGCACCTCTCCGGCGCGCAGGTCTCCGTTCAGGATTTCCGCGCCGAAGGCCGGAGTCGGGCCATCGAATTCCAGCGGCATCATCCGGTTCTTGATCGTGCCCCGCCGCTTCATGCGCGAGGTCGTCTCTTGGCCGATGAAGCATCCCTTCCGGAAGTCGATGCCGTTCAGCAGGTCGAAATTAGCCTCGATCGGATAGGTCTTGTCGGCGGGCGCATCCGCCGTCGGATCAGGCGCGCCGACGCTCAGCCGGTGGGCCTGCCAGTCGTCCTCGGTGGCGTTGACCCCGACCTCGCCGCCATAGCGCCGCCCGCCCAGCGCCGGCTCGCGCGGATCGACGGCGAAGCCCTCGACCGCGCCGTTCCAGCCGACGAAGATGGGGCGCCCGTCGGCCTCGACGGTGACTGCTGAACGGAGCTTGTACATCGACAGTCGCTGGATCAGCGCCTCCCGCCGCTCCGCCGCCACGTCCAGCAGCACGCCGTCCGCCTCGCCGAAGAGGAACAGGTCGAACAGCAGCCGCCCGGGCGGGGACAGCAGGGCGCCGAACCGCAACTCGCCCTCCGCCAGCGTCTCCACATCCTGCGTCAGCAGATTGTGCAGGAAGGGCCGGGCATCAGGCCCGCCGACCCGGATCAGGGCGCGGGAGGTCAGGCGGGCGATACGGGTGGTCATGGCCGGTAGATAGGTCATCCCCTCTCCTGATGGGAGAGGGCTACTGCTCCCCCACCGCATACCGCGCCGTGATCCCGTCAGCTTGCCAGTCGTGCTGCTCCAGCTTGTCCAGTGAGCGAACGACGCGGTCCACGAAGGCCGCTGGATCGCCGGCCTCGACCGCCGGGCGCAGCCACTCCGTCACCACCGCGCGCGCCGGATAGGTCCCGACCGGCCCCGGCACGCTCAGCGCCACCTCGATTCCCTCGGCCAGCCAGCCGGCGACCACCGCGAAGAAGTCCTCCGACCCCAGGAAGTCGCTGCGGCGGATGACGAACAGGGTGATCACCCCCTCATCGATGCCGTCCGGCCTGACGATGATCCCGCTGCGGTCCGGTCGCCAGTCGTCGCCCAGTTCGATCACCCGCCACAGGCAGAACCACACCCGGCAGGTCTGCGGGCGGATGGCGTGCACCGAACAGCCCGCCCCGTTGACGCAATAGCCGCACAGCTCGCCCGTCGGTTTGGCCAGTTCAGGCAGGTCCAGCGGGATCACCCGGCAGCACTCGACGCAGCCGCCGCACTCGCGGCCGGGCAGAAGGGGAAGGGTCATGCGGACCTCCTCGCCGGAAAACCTTCGTCCGTCCACAGCTTGCTGCGTCCGCCGCGTCATGTCCCGATGACGGGACGAGAATCCGTATACAACCGCGTCATGGCGGGCCGTTTCCCCATTCTCTACATCGCCGAGGCCGGCGCGGAAGACGCCGTGATGTCGTCGGGCGTCCTGGCCTATCTGGTCGAGGCCATGCCGCAGGCGAGCTTCACCGTGGTCGGCTCGCCGCAGAGCGCGCCCCTGTTCGCGGACACGCCCCGGCTCGACAAGCTGATCGTGCTGGAGAAGGAGGGCCGCCTCGACTGGCTGGGCCTGTGGAACCAGGTGCGGGCGATCAAGTGGGGGCTGGTCGTCGACATGCGCGGCACCACCTTCTCGGGCAAGCTCAGCCGCCAGAAGCGGGCCGTGCGCGGCAAGGACGAGCCGGGCGTCCACAAGGTCGAGCTGGCCGCCCGCGTGCTGCAGCTGGATGAGGTTCCGCCGCCGAAACTGTTCGTCTCGGACGCCACCCGCGCCTCGGTCGACGCCCTGCTGCCGCAGGACGACGCGCCCCTGCTGGTCATCGCGCCGGGCGCCGCCTGGGTGGGCCGGGAGTGGCCGTCGGAACGCTATGCGACCCTCGCTTCGACCCTGACCAATGACGGCCCGCTGGCCGGCGGCCGCGTCGTGGTGCTGGGCGAGGAAAAGGACAAGGACGCGGGCCACACCATCCGCCTGGCCATGCCGCGCCACCGCACCACCGAACTGCCGGGCCGGCTGACGCCGTTGCAGGCGCTGGCGGTGCTGGAGCGGGCGAAGCTCTATCTGGGCGGCGACTCCCTGTGGACCCAGCTGGCCGTGGCCGCGGGCGCGCCGGTCGTGGCCGCCTACGGCCCTTCGGACGAGACGGTGCGCGGCCCGTGGGGCGGCGTCGTCGTGCGCGGCCCCCGCTCGGTCGACGAGTTCCGCAAGATAGACCCCGCCCTCAACCAGGCCATCCTGCACATGAACGAGGTCCCCGCCGACCGCGTGCTGAAGGCCGCAAAGAAGCTGCTGGTCGGGCGGGCGGGCTAGCTTTTTTCCCGCCCGCCCCCTGCCATCGGCCCCGTTTCCGACTATTCAGACCGGCCATGACCTACGACCTGATCGTTCGCGGCGGCGAAGTCGCCAATCACGCCGGACGCGGCCTCGCCGACGTCGGCATCATCGACGGCAAGATCGCCTTCATCGGAGACCTGTCGCAGGCCTCGGCGGGCGAGGTGTTCGACGCCACGGGGCTGACGGTCCTGCCCGGCGTCATCGACACCCAGGTCCATTTCCGCGAGCCGGGTCTGGAGTGGAAGGAAGATCTGGAGACCGGATCGCGCGCGGCCGCTCTGGGCGGCGTCACCGCCGTGTTCGAAATGCCGAACACCGAGCCGAACACCACCGATCCGGTCACGCTGGAAGACAAGCTGGCCCGCGCCCGCGACCGCATGTGGACCGACCACGCCTTCTACATCGGCGGCACCCACGAGAACGCCCGCTTCCTCGGCGAGCTGGAGCGCCTGCCGGGCTGCTGTGGGGTCAAGGTCTTCATGGGCGCCTCGACCGGCACCCTTCTGGTGGCCGATGACGACGGCGTGCGCGAGGTGCTGCGCCATGTGAAGCGTCGCGCCACCTTCCACTCCGAGGATGAATACCGCCTGGTCGAGCGTCGCCCGCTGGCCCGCACCGGCGACTGGACCAGCCACCCGGAGGTTCGCGACCCCGAGAGCGCCATCATGTCGACCCGCCGCCTGGTCGGGCTGGCGAAGGAGACCGGCGCCCGCATCCACGTGCTGCACGTCACCACGGCGGAGGAGATCGAGTTCCTGGCCGGGCACAAGGACGTGGCCACCGTCGAGGTCACGCCCCAGCACCTGACGCTGGACGGGGACGAGGCCTATGACCGCCTGAAGGGTCTGGCCCAGATGAACCCGCCGATCCGCAACAACTATCACATCGCCGGCCTGTGGCGCGGGGTGGAGCAGGGCGTCGCCGACGTGCTGGGCTCGGACCACGCCCCGCATACGCTGGAGGAGAAGGCCCGTCCGTATCCGGCCTCGCCGTCGGGCATGCCGGGGGTGCAGACGCTGGTGCCGGTCATGCTGACCCACGTCGCCAACGGCCGCCTGACGCTGGACCGCTTCATCGACCTGACCAGTCACGGCGCCAATCGCGTCTTCGGCATCGCCGGCAAGGGCCGGATGGCCGAGGGCTACGACGGCGACCTGACCATCGTCGACCTCAAGAAGAAGCACGTGCTGAAGCACGAGGACATGGCCACCCGCTCGGGCTGGACTCCGTTCGACGGCTTCGAGGCCACCGGCAAGGCCATGGCCACCATCGTGCGCGGCCGCATCGTCATGCGCGACGGCGAACTGCAGGGAACCGCCCACGGCCGCCCCGTCCGCTTCCAGGAGACCCTCGCCTGATGCAACTCTCGGAACAGATCGTCCTCGTCACCGGCGGGGCGCGCGGCGTCGGCGCCGCCGTGATCCGCGCCTTCGCCCGTGAAGGCGCGCGCGTGGTCATCAATTTCCGCGCCAGCGAGGACGCCGCCCGCGAGCTCGTTGACGAGTTCCCGGAGCAGGCCGTCGCTTTCCGCGCCGACGTCACCGACCGCGAGGCGGTGTACGAAATGGTCGCCATGGCCGAGGACGTCTTCGGCGCCCCGGTCACCACCGTGGTCAACAATGCGCTGGACTACAGCTTCAACGGCGACGCCCGGTCCAAGTTCGAGGACCTGGACTGGTCCGAGATCGACGATCAGTTCACCACCGTCGTGCGCGGGGCGCTGAACGTCATCCAGGCGGCCACGCCGGCCATGGCCGCCAACGGCTTCGGCCGGGTGGTCAACATCGGCACCAACCTGTTCCAGAACCCGGTCGTGCCCTACCACGACTACACCGCCGCCAAGGCCGCCCTGCTCAGCCTGACCCGCACGGCGGCGGCCGACCTCGGCCCGCAGGGGATCACGGTCAACATGGTTTCGGGCGGTCTGCTGCGCACCACCGACGCCAGCCGCGCGACCCCGGACGCCGTCTTCGACCTGATCGCCGGCATGACCCCGCTGCGCTCGGTCACGACGCCGGAAGAGTTCGCGGACGCCGTCCTATTCTTCGCCTCGCCCTGGAGCCGCGCGGTGACGGGCCAGAACCTCGTCGTGGACGGCGGGCTGGTCAGGGACTGACGAAAACGGCCCGGAGACTGGGGCAACAGTCATCCGGGCCGCGGCTCGCTTGCTATGTTTCCGGAAATCCCGGGCTGATTTCCGTGGCCCGGTTTACGCCGCCCGCGCCATTGACTGCGCGCCGCCCCCGGCGATGCGGAAGCGCTGGATCAGGGCGGCCAGCTGCTCGGCCTCATGGCTCAGGGCCTGGTTTGCGGCGGTGGTCTGCTCGACCATGGCGGCGTTCTGCTGGGTGGTCTGGTCCATCTGGTTGACGGCGGTGTTGACCTCGACCAGCCCCACGGCCTGCTCATTGGCGGAGGCGGCGATCTCGCCGGCCAGTTCATTGATCCGGGCCACCTGGCCGATCAGGGCGGTCAGGGCGCCGCCGGTCCGGGAAACCAGGCGCGCACCCTCGCCGACGCTGGCGCTGGAGGCGGCGATCAGCTCCTTGATCTCCCTGGCCGCGTCGGCCGAGCGCTGGGCCAGGGCCCGCACTTCAGAGGCCACGACCGCGAAGCCGCGACCGGCCTCGCCGGCGCGAGCGGCCTCGACCCCGGCGTTCAGGGCCAGCAGATTGGTCTGGAAGGCGATCTCGTCGATGACCCCGATGATCTCGCCGATCCGGCCCGAGGTGCTTTCGATCTGCTCCATGGCGGCCGTGGTGTCGGCGATGATCCGCTCACGCTCGGCGCCGCCCTTCTGGGCCTCGTCGGTGATGTTGGCGGCGGCGCGGGCGCCCTCGGCGGTCTTCTTCACGGTGACGGTGATCTCGTCCAGGGCGGCGGCGGTCTCCTCCAGCGCGGCGGCCTGACGCTCGGTGCGGCGCGACAGGTCGTCGGTGGCGGTGCTGACCTCGGCCGTGCCCGAGCGCATGGCGCCGGTCAGGACGATGATCTCGCCCATGGTCGTCGACAGGGCGTCCATGGCGGCGTTGTAGTCTTCCTTCAGTTGTCGGCTGCGGGCGGCGAAGGTCGCGTCGATGCGGTGGGTCAGGTCTCCCTGCGCCAGCGCCGACAGCCCCTTGCCCAGGGCTTCCACGACAATGGCGTCCTCTTCGGCCAGCCGGGCGCGCTCGGCTTCCGAGGCGATGCGGGACTGGCGGGCGGTCTCGCGCATGCCTTCAGCCTCACCCTCGACCTCGCGCTGACGGACGGCGGCGTCACGGAACGCCAGGACCGCGCGGGCGATGTGGCCGATGTCGTCGCCGCGCGCGGCCCAGGGGGCCTCGAAATCGGTGTCGCCCTGACGCAGGCGCTCCATGCGATCGCACAGGGCCTTCAGCGGCGAGAACATCCGGCGCGACAGCCACAGGCAGACGCCCAGCACCAGCAGGGCGACCACCGAGCCGCAGATGAACAGCGCCAGCATGACGTGGTTCACGGAGGCGAGGAAGTCCGCCTTCGGCACGCCGACGTAGAGCACGCCCACGGTCTGACCGGCGGCGTTCTTGATCGGGTCGTAGGCGACGAAATAGGGCTTGCCGAGAATGTCGGCGCTGCCGCGATACGGCTTCCCTTCGCGAAGGACGGCGTCATAGACCGGGCCGGCCTTGAGCGTGGTGCCCACCGCCCGCGATCCGTCGTCCTTGACGACATTGGTCGTCACCCGCATGTCGCCGCGGAAGACCGTGGCGGTGCCGCCGACCAGCGCCTTGATGCGGTCGACCGGTTCGACGAAGTCGTTCAGCGGCGTCTCGCCGACCATCAGGGTCTCGCCCTGTACGGCGAAGCCGTCGCCATAGTCCGCCAGGACGTCCCAGGCGACGCGCATATTGGTTTCCTGCCGCTCGGCCGCGCGTTCCGCCGCGTCGCGTGACAACAGGACCGAGGCCACGCTGATCAGGGAGACTGTCAGGACGCCGAGAGCGACGACCACCATGAGGGCTGTCTTTGCGGACAACGAGAGGGAGCTGCGCTTCATGTCTGACCTGATCATGGACGCCGGAAACGCGGGGCCTGGCTCTCCCTCAAGCACAGGAACCCTGATCAGCAGGTTCACGGACGTTTACGGTAAATCCCGTAACGCGGTGATCTGTCGCAATCGGCTGAAATCAGATGGAAAAGCTGACGCCGCAACCACAGCTTGAGGCAGCGTTCGGATTCCTGACGACGAACTGGGCGCCGGCGAGGTCGTCGACGAAGGCGATCTCCGAGCCCTTGAGGAAGGGCAGGGAGACGGGGTCGACCACGGCCGACTGCCCGGCGGTTTCAATGCGGATGTCGTCGGCGTCGCCCGCCTCGATCAGCTCGAAGCGATACTGGAAGCCCGAGCAGCCGCCACCGTCCACGGCCACGCGCAGCAGGACCGGGCGGCCCTCGATCTCGCCCAGTTTCGCCAGACGCCGGGCGGCGCTGTCGGACAGGGTCAGGCCATGACCGCCGGTGGGGGCGGAGATGGTGAAGGCGGGGGCGGATTGGACGGTGCTCACAAGGGCCTATATGAGGCGCGCACGGGCGTTCGCAAAGGCCCGTCCTCGCGAATGAGCAGCCGAACTTGATCCCTGACCGCGCGCCCTACGCCGAATACCCCGAGCACAGCCGCGGACGGCTGTCGCCCGAGCCCATCAGTCGCACCCGCAACGCCTTCGCCCGCGACCGCGACCGGATCATCCATGCGACGGCCTTCCGGCGGCTGAAGGAGAAAACCCAGGTCTTCGTGGCGCACGAGGGCGATCACTACCGCACCCGGCTGACCCACAGTCTGGAGGTGGCGCAGATCGCCCGGTCGCTGGCGCACGCCCTGCGGCTGGACACCGACCTCGCCGAGACGGTGGCCCTGGCCCACGATCTGGGGCACCCGCCGTTCGGTCACGCGGGCGAGGACGAACTTCAGGCCTGCATGGCGCAGTGGGGCGGGTTCGACCACAACGTTCAGACCTTCCGCGTCGTCACCAAGCTGGAGGAGCGGTATCCACAGTTCGACGGGCTGAACCTGAGCTGGGAGACCGTCGAGGGCGTGGTCAAGCACAACGGTCCCGTCAGCCATCGGCTGGACGAGCCGGCCTGGAAGGCCATCGCCGACTATGCGCCGGGCTGGGACCTGCGGCTGGACAGCTTCGCCTCGCTGGAGGCGCAGGCCGCCGCCATCGCCGACGACATCGCCTACAATAACCACGACGTCGACGACGGGGTTCAGGCGGGCCTGTTCACCCTCGACGATCTGATGGACGTGCCCCTGATCGGGCCGGTGCTGCACGGGGTCCGCGCCGACTGGCCCGATATCGATGCGCGCATGGTGCGGATCGAGGCCGTGCGCCGGATGATCGGAGTCATGGTCGAGGACGTGCTGGCCGAGACCGGACGGCGGCTGGAGGCCGACGACATCCGTTCGACCGAGCACGTGCGCACCGCCTCGCGGACCCTCGTCGCCTTCTCGCCGGCCATGCTGGCCGATCTCGGCGTGCTCCGGAAATTCCTGTTCGAGCGGATGTACCGCCACTATCGCGTCAACCGCACCCGCAGTCAGGCGCGACGTATCCTGTCGGAGATGTTCCAGCTGTTCATGGCGGAGCCGGAAACCATGCCGCCGGAATGGTCCAGGCCCGCCCGAGACGGCGACGAGACGCGGCGCGCCCGCGCCGTCTGCGACTACATCGCGGGGATGACCGACCGCTATGCGATCGAGGAACACAAGAAGCTGTTCAGCCTCGACCTCGCCCTCGATCTGTGATTCGTAAGCCGGGCCGGGGCGGGTAGAGTAATGGGCCGGCGCGAGCGATTCGCGCCCGGCTGAAGAGGCGCGGTCATGTCCCACGAAGATCCCTATCGTCCGAACCCGGGTCGCGACCGCGGCGCCTATACCCCGCCGACCGAGGATGACCTGCCGTTTGATCGCGGCGGCTATGATCCCCGTCGCGGCGGCGGCGCCGGAGGTCCCGTCGGCGGCGGCCGCACCCCGCCCCTGACCCTGATCATCAGCGTCGTGGTGCTGGTGGCGATCATTCTCGCGGTGCTGGTGATGAAGCCGTGGGAGTCCGCCAGCCCGGACAAGGCCCCGCCCGCCGTCGGCACGCCGGTCGGCGAGATCAAGGTCGACCCGCCGGTCGACGCCCAGCCGGTCGATCCGGAAGCGGGCATCGACGTCTATTCCGCCGGCGAGCCGACGACCACGCCGCCGACCTTCGTGCCCCCGCCCGAGGCCGTCCAGCCGCGGCCGGAGCCCCGCGCCGAGCCCGCGCCGCCCGTCACCCGTCCCGCGCCGGCCCCGACCAAGGCCGAGCCCGCGGCTCCGGCCACCACCGGCGGGACGTCGGGCGTCCAGATCGGCGCCTTCTCGACCCCTGCCATCGCCGAGCGCGAGTACGGCCAGGTGGTCGGGCGCTACGGCGCCCTGACCCGCGGCGCCAGCCGCCGGGTGCAGGAAGTGACCTCGTCGTCCGGCTCGACCCTCTATCGCACCACCGTCACCGGCCTGAGCCGCGAGCAGGCGACCGCCCTGTGCAGCGCCATCAAGGCCGACGGCGGCGACTGCATCGTGCGTTGATCGCCCGGTGACCTCGGCGGCGATCTACGGCTGCGCCGGACATCGGCTGACGGAGGAGGAGCGCGCCTTCTTCTCCGACGCCCGGCCGTGGGGCTTCATCCTGTTCCGCCGCAATGTGGACAGCCCGGACCAGCTTCGGGCCCTGACCGACGAGCTGCGCGACTGCATCGCCGGCGATGAGCGGACGCCTGTCCTGATCGACCAGGAGGGCGGGCGCGTGCAGCGGATGGGGCCGCCGCACTGGCCGAAATATCCGCCGGGCGACGCCTTCCTGAAGGCGACCAACGACCCGTCGGCGGCCCGCGAACTGGCCCGGCTGGGTGGGCGTCTGATGGCGCACGAGCTGAAGGCGGTGGGGATCAACGTCGACTGCGCCCCCGTTCTCGACGTCCCGGTGCCGGGCGCCCACGACATTATCGGCGACCGCGCCTATGCCCGCGATCCGGAGACGGTGGCCCTGCTGGGCCGCGCGGTGGCCGAGGGCCTGCTGGCCGGCGGGGTGCTGCCGGTGATCAAGCACATGCCGGGGCACGGTCGGGCCTTCGCCGACACCCACAAGGAACTGCCGACCGTCCACGCCGATCTGGACACGCTGGACGGCTGGGACTTCGCCCCGTTCAAGGCCCTGTCGGACATGCCGATCGGCATGACGGCCCACATCGTCTTCACGGCGATCGACCGGAAGCATCCGGCGACCCAGTCGAAGAAGGCGATCCGGATGATTCGCGAGCGGCTGGGCTTCAACGGCCTGCTGCTGTCCGATGATCTGGTCATGAACGCCCTGTCCGGCACCCTGAAGGAACGGGCCGAGAAGTCCCTGAAGGCCGGATGCGATCTGGTGATCCACTGGAACGGCGTGCTGGAGGAGATGCGTCAGGTGGCCGAGGGGACCGGCAAGCTGAAGGGCGGCGCCAAACGCCGCGCCGAGGCGGCGCTGGCCCGGATCGTCGATACACCCGAGCCGCTGGACTACCGCGAGGCCCGGGATCGCTTTGATGCGGTCCTCGCCGGCCGGCTCGATGCGGCCAGGGGGCCGGATGTGGCGGAGGCCTAGATGACCTCAAGCAGCGCAAGGCGCGTCAGGTCAAAGACATGACGGACGCTTTCCAGCCCAACCTGGATTTCGCGGCGGCCGAGCAGGTCGACACCCGCGACGCCTTCGTGGTCGATCTGGAAGGCTATGAAGGCCCGCTGCACGTGTTGCTGGCGCTGGCGCGGACCCAGAAGGTGGACCTGCTCAAGCTGTCCATCACCCGGCTGGCCGAACAGTATCTGGCCTTCGTGCACGAGGCGCGACGCCGCAACTTCTCGCTGGCCGCCGACTATCTCGTGATGGCGTCCTGGTTGGCCTATCTGAAGTCGCGCCTGCTGCTGCCCCGCAACGAGAAAGGCAAGGCGGACGAGGTCCCGGCCGAGGAGATGGCGGCCGCGCTGGCGTTCCGCCTGCAGAAGCTGGAGGCCATGCGCCGGGCGGTCGAGGCGATCCAGTCACGGCCGCAGCTGAAGCGCGACGTCTTCACCCGCGGCGACCCCGAGGCCACGGTCATCATCCCGTCCGACCGCATCGACGCCAGCCTGTATGAGCTGATGGCCGCCTATGTGACCCAGCGGCGGCGCGAGGAGCTGCGGCGCTACAATCCCGGCCAGCGGGTCGAGGCCTTCCAGCTGGAGGCCGCGCGCGACTGGCTGCGCGAAATCCTGCCGCGCATGGAGGAGTGGACCCCGCTCAAACGGGTCGCCCCGGAGAAGTACGAGGACGAGGAGGGGCCGACGCAGGCCAGCTATACAGCCTCGACCCTGTCCGCCAGTCTGGAGCTGGTGAAGGAGGGAGCCATGGACGTGAAACAGGCCGAGGCCTTCGCCGAGATCTTCCTCAAGCGCCGCGGCAAGGGATTGCCGCTGGAACTGACCCCGAACTGATCCGATGAGCATTCAATTCGCCCCTGACGATCTGGAGATCGAACGCCGCGTCGAGGCGCTGCTGTTCGCCGCCGCCGGACCGCTGTCGGCGGCCGAGATCGCGCGACGCCTGCCCGAGGGGGCGGACGTGGGCGGGGCCATCTCGGCCCTGCGCGAGCGATACCAGAACCGGGGCGTGGAGCTGGAATGCGTGGCCGACCGCTGGCGCTTCCGCACCGCCGCCGACCTGTCCTTCATGATGACCGAGGAGCGGGAGGAGCCGCGCCGCCTGTCGAAGGCCGCGCTCGAGACCCTGGCCATCATCGCCTACCACCAGCCCTGCACCCGCGCCGAGATCGAGAGCGTGCGCGGCGTCTCCCTGTCCAAGGGGACGCTGGACCTGCTGCTGGAGATGGGTTTCGTGAAGCTGAAGGGCCGTCGCCGTACGCCCGGTCGCCCGGTGACCTATGCGACGGCGGACAAATTCCTCGAACACTTCAGCCTCGCCAGTCTCTACGACCTGCCGGGCGTGCAGGAGATGAAGGCCGCCGGCCTGCTGGACCTCTCCATCCCGGTCGGCTTCGAGGTGCCCGACCCGACCCGCTCGGGCGACGACGCCGACGAAACGCCCCTGCTGCCGGGCGAGGAAGACTCGCCGGAGTTCGCGCAGGACTTCGTGTCGGAGGACTGAGGGCTGGGTGGCGGTGGCGCCCGGATGTGCGATGCCGGGGCTGCCAAGTGATTAGTGGTTGGTGATTGGTGGTTCGATGCCGCCACCGGTCGCGCAGGACCACACCCGCCCGCAACGCCGCCATCCACTAATCACTATCCACTAGCCACTTTCCGGGCTCGCTGCCCGAAGGTGATGCATTCCGCCCAAACCCCTGCTAACCCGCAGGCATGATCGCTCGCCTTCGCCCCGTTCCGTTCGACCTCGGTCCCGTCCACTTCGTCGGCATCGGCGGCATCGGCATGAGCGGCATCGCCGAGATCATGCTCAAGATCGGCTATTCGGTGCAGGGCTCGGACGCCAAGGCCTCGGCCAATACCGAACGGCTGGAGAAGCTGGGCGCGAAGATCTTCATCGGCCATGACGCCGCCCATGTGGGCGAGGGCGTGTCGGCGGTGGTCTATTCGACCGCGGTCAAGGCCTCGAACCCCGAGATGGTCGCCGCCCGCGAGCGCCGCATTCCGCTGGTCCGCCGCGCCGAGATGCTGGCCGAGCTGATGCGGCTGCAGTTCTCGATCGCCGTGGGCGGCACCCACGGCAAGACGACGACGACCTCGATGGTCGCGGCCCTGCTGGACGCCGCCGGTCTGGACCCGACGGTGGTCAACGGCGGGATCATCAACGCCTACGGCACCAACGCCAAGGTCGGCGACGGCGACTGGATCGTGGTCGAGGCCGACGAGAGCGACGGCAGCTTCCTGCGCCTGAAGTCGACGGTGGCCATCGTCACCAACATCGACCCGGAGCATCTGGATCACTACGGCGACTTCGACGGGGTGCGGAAGGCCTTCGTGGACTTCGTCGAGAACATCCCCTTCTACGGCTTCGCGGCGGTTTGTCTGGACCATCCCGAGGTCCAGCGCCTCGTGGCTTCCATCGATAACCGGCGTCTGGTCACCTACGGCCTGAACCCGCAGGCCATGGTCCGCGCCGAGAACTGCGACATGGGCCCCGACGGCGCCCGCTTTGACGTCGTCATCCAACAGCAGGGCTTGGCCATGCTGGACGAGCCGATCCGCATCACGGGCCTGCATCTGCCGATGGCCGGCTGGCACAACGTCTCCAACGCCTTGGCCGCCATCGCCGTGGCGCGCGAGCTGGACGTCTCGGACGAGGCGATCAAGGCCGGTCTGGCCGGGTTCGGAGGCGTGAAACGCCGCTTCACCACCACGGGCGTGGCCAACGGCGTGCGCGTCATCGACGACTACGGCCATCACCCGGTTGAGATCGCCGCCGTTCTGAAGGCCGCCCGTCAGGTGGCCGAGGGGCGGGTGATCGCCGTGGTCCAGCCGCACCGCTACACCCGCCTGCGCGACCTGATGGAGGAGTTCTCCACCTGCTTCTCGGACGCCGACGCCGTGATCGTGGCCGACGTCTATCCGGCGGGCGAAAGCCCCATCGAGGGCGTGGACAAGCATGCGCTGGTCGACGGCATCCGCCGCTTCGGCCATCGTCACGTCCAGCCGCTGGAGAACGCCGCCGTCCTGCCGCGCGCGATCAAGGAAGAGGCGAAGCCGGGCGATCTGGTCGTCCTGCTCGGCGCCGGCGACATCACCAGCTGGGCCTACGCCCTGCCGGCGCAGCTGGAGGCGCTGTCTTGAGCGACTGGCCCGAAGTCCGCGGCAAGCTGCTGCTGAACGAGCCGCTGGGGCCGTACACCTGGTTCCGGGTGGGCGGGGCGGCGGATGCGCTGTTCATTCCGGCGGACGCCGATGATCTGGCCGACTTCCTGAAGGCGCTGGATCCGGCTGTGCCGGTGACCGTGCTGGGCGTCGGCTCGAACGTCATCGTGCGCGACGGCGGGGTCGAGGGGGTGGTGATCCGGCTGGCGGGGCGCCCGTGGGCCCAGATCACGACCGAGGGCGACACCATCACGGCCGGCGCGGGCGCGCTGGACAGCATGGTCGCCAAGGCCAGCGCGAAAGCGGGCATCGGCGGGCTGGAGTTCTATGCGGGCATTCCGGGCACTATCGGCGGCGCCCTGACCATGAATGCGGGTTGCTACGGCGCGGAGACGAAGGACGTCCTGGTCTCGGCCTGGGGGCTGACCCGGTCGGGAGAGCGGGTGGACTATACGCTGGCCGACTTCGGCTACACCTACCGCCATTCGGTCGTGCCTGAGAATGAGATCATCTGGGTCGAGGCCGTCTATCGCGGCACGTCCGCCGATCCGGAGACGGTTACGGCCAGGATCAACGATATCACCAGTCGCCGCGAGACCACCCAGCCGATCCGCGAAAAGACCGGCGGCTCGACCTTCAAGAACCCGGAAGGCCATTCCTCCTGGAAGCTGGTCGATGAGGCGGGTTGGCGCGGCAAGCTGCACGTGGTGAACGGCGGCGGGGCCATGTTCAGCGAGCTCCACTCCAACTTCATGATCAACCCCGGCGAGGCGACCGCGGCGGACATCGAGGGGCTGGGCGAAGCCGTCCGCGCCGATGTGAAGGCCAGGACCGGCGTCCAGCTGGACTGGGAGATCAAGCGGATCGGTCGCGCGGGCTGATCCCGTTCACCCCCAATTTATCTCGCGCGGGCGGGGTTCTGGTTAAGGCTTCTTAACCGTCCCCACGGCAATCGGTTGAGGGGCGAAGACGATGCCCGGAGCCGATCATGACCCGTCCCCTAGCCGAGCTTCACGTCGCCGTCCTGATGGGCGGGCTGTCGTCCGAGCGCGAGGTGTCGCTGAGTTCCGGCAAGGGTTGCGCGGACGCCCTTGAGGGGCAGGTGGCCAAGGTCAGTCGCGTCGATGCGGGCCGTGATCTGGCCCAGGTGCTGGCCGCGCTGAAGCCGGACGTGGTGCTGAACGCCCTGCACGGCGAATGGGGCGAGGACGGCTGCGTCCAGGGCATCCTGGAGACGCTGCAGATCCCCTACACCCACTCCGGCCTGCTGGCCTCGGCCCTGACCATGGACAAGGACAAGACCAAGGCCGTGCTGCGCGCCGCGGGTGTCGTGGTGCCGGGCGGCGGCCTGTTCGACCGGCGCGCGGTGGCCCGCGGCCACGTCATCCCGCCGCCCTATGTGATCAAGCCCAACGCCGAAGGCTCATCCGTCGGGGTCTATCTGGTGCCGGAGGGTGCAGAGCCCCAGGCGGAGGTGGGCGCGCCCGACTGGACCTATGGCGAGGAGGTGATGGTCGAGCCCTATATCGCCGGCAAGGAGCTGTGCGTCACCGTGATCGGCGAGGCCTCCGGTCCGCGCGCCCTGACCGTCACCGACATCACGCCGGTGAAGGGCTTCTACGACTATGAGGCCAAATATGCGCCGGGCGGGTCGGTCCACAAGCTGCCCGCGGACCTGCCGCCCGCCGTCTTCGAACGGGCGCTGCGCGAGGCCGAACGGGCGCACAGCGCGCTTGGTTGCCGGGGCGTTAGCCGATCCGACTTCCGTTATGACGATATTAAGGACGATCTGGTCCTCTTGGAGGTCAATACCCAGCCCGGCATGACGCCGACCTCCCTCGTTCCCGAGCAGGCCGCGTACTGCGGGCTGGAATACAAAGACCTTGTTCGGTGGATGGTGGAGGACGCCTCATGCCCGCGGTAGTTCGCGGCGGTCGGCGACAGAATTCGAGCCAGACCGCAAAACGCGGCGCGGCGCCCCGGAACGGAGGGCGCGGTCGCGCGCCCCGGAACGCTTCTCCCATCCCCGGGAAGGTGGCGGCCATCGGTCGTCTGGACCTGTCCCCTCGCGCGGTGGTCATCTCGATTGCGGCGGGCGTGGTCCTGCTGGCCGGGGTTCTGGCCACCGGCGCGCGCGCCGACCGGATCGGCGCCTCGATCGGTCGGGGTGTCGACGGCGTCGTCATCGGCATGGGGCTGAAGCTCGAGAAGGTCTTCATCGAGGGCGAGAGCCCCGAGGCCACGGCGGCGATCCAGCAGGCGGTGCAGCTTCAGCCCGGCCTGCCCATGACCTCCATCGACCTGGACGCCGTCCGCGAACGGGTCGAGGCCGTGGGCTGGGTCAAGTCGGCGCGCGTCGTGCGCCTGCTGCCCAACACCCTGATCGTGGACGTGGTCGAGCACGACCGGATGGCGGTCTGGCAGGTCGCAGGGCGCAACCAGGTGATCGACGGCAAGGGCCGGGTCATCCCGGGCGCCGACGCCGGCCGCTATCCGAACCTGCCGCTGGTCGTCGGGGTCGGGGCCGAACAGGCGGCCGCCGAAATCCTGCCGCTGGTCGCCCAGCGTCCGCGTCTGATGAACCGTCTGGAAGCCCTCGTCCGCGTGGATGAGCGCCGCTGGGACCTGCGCCTGAAGGACGGCAGTCTGATCCAGCTGCCGGCGCTGAACCAGGACGCGGCCCTGATCCAGCTGGACGAGATGGACCAGCGCCGCCGGCTGCTGGAGCTGGGCTTCGCCCGCATTGATCTGAGAACGCCGGAAGAGGTCGCCGTCCGGCCCTCGTCCGACAACGGTAGAGCTTAAGAGGGCAGGGGATGGCCGGGCGGTCTGTGGACAAGTCTGTTGATGGTCGTGGCGCGTCGGGACGCGCCCCGGTGGTGGCTGCGCTCGATCTGGGCCAGTCGAAGGTCGGCTGCTTCATCATGAAGCCCGAGGGTGTGCGGCATGCGGACCGGACGATCCGGGTCGCGGGCGCCGGGCACGTCCAGTCGCGCGGCATCCGTGGCGGCGGGATCATCAGCATGGATGAGGCGGCCCAGGCCATCGGCCACGCCGTCGAGCGGGCCGAACGGGCCGCGGGGGCCCCCGTCGCGGGCGTCGTGGTGACCACCGCGATCGGCCAGATGGCCAGCCACCGGGTGCAGTCGCGCGTCTCTCTCGGCCAGAATCCGGTCGGCGACGGTGATCTGGCGCGGGCCATCGCCATGGCCCTGGCCCAGATCCGTCTGCCCAGCCGCCGGCCGATCCACGTCCTGCCGATCGCCTGGTCGGTCGACGGCGCGCGCGGCGTACGCGACCCGCGCTCCATGCGCGGGCATTCGCTGGGCCTGGACCTGCTGGTCGTTTCGATGGCCGAAAGCGCCTTCACCGCCCTGAGCCACTGCCTGGAGCTGGCCCATCTGGACCTGCAGGGCGTGGTCGCCGCGCCGGTCGCCTCCTCGCTGGCCGCGCTGGAAGACGATGAGATGGATCTCGGCTGCGTCTGCATCGACATGGGCGGCGGCGCCACCTCGGCGGCGGTCTGGGGCGGGCGGAGCCTGCTGCATATCGAGTCGCTGAACGTCGGCGGGGACCATGTGACGGCGGACATCGCCCGCGGCCTGTCCACCTCGCGCGCCGGGGCCGAGCGGCTGAAGACCCTGCACGGCTCGGCCATGGCCTCGGCCAATGAGGACCGCGAGATGCTGGAGGCCCCGCCGCGCGGCGAGGATCCGTCGGCCAGCCCGGTCGTGGTGCCGCGCGCCATGCTGAAGACCGTCATCGCCCCGCGGGTCGAGGAGACGCTCGAACTGCTGCGCGACCGCCTGCGGGCGGCCGGCGTCGGCTTGGAGCCGGGCGCGGGCATTGTCCTGACCGGCGGCGCCAGCCAGCTGAACGGCGTGTGCGAGATGGCGGTGCGGGTGTTTGACCGCCCGGTGCGCCTCGGCAAGCCCCAGCGCGCGCCCCACCTGGCCGACGCCGCCTCCGGTCCGGCTTTCTGCTCGGCGGCCGGCGTCCTGCTGCGAGCGGCCTACGGCCCGCGGGAAGCTGTGTCCGCGCGGAAACTGATGTCGCGTCAGATTACCGCAGCCGACGCTCCGCGCGCCCATGCCGGCGGTCTCGTCGCCCGGGCGGCGGGCTGGCTGCGCGAGAACCTTTAGGGCGGCGAAACGCCCGCCGGCAGGCGGTCGCGGCAATGTGGCGAGGCTTACGCCGTTATGCCGCCGCATAGGGCCGTTTTTCTCGCCCGGATGGCGAGACTGTGTCCGGATTGTAACAACGCGGGTCCGGAGTGGTCGCCAAGCCGCCACAATCTCTTGTGGACGCCATCTTTGCTGCTAGCGTGTCCTCCGAAGCAGTGTGCCGACTTCGGTCGGCGTGCTGCGTCTTGCATCCTTTATCGGTTGGGGCCCAACACATGCTAATCAAGCGCAAGTATCTCTTTGGCACTACGATCCTGGCCGGGGTCATGGCTGTGGCGGCTCCGGCCTTCGCCCAGAGCCAGCTCCCGGGCGTGACCGTTCAGGGCCAGTCCGACCAGGACGCCACCCAGATCGAGGAAGTGGTCGTCACCGGTTCGCGTATCCGTCGCGACCCGACCAACTCGCCGACCCCGCTGATCACGGTGGACCGTGAGCAACTGCTCACCACCGGTCAGTCGACCGTCATCGATTACCTGGCCACCATCCCGGCCCTGTCGAACTCGCTGGTTCCGTCGGACACCACCGGTTCGGGCCTGGGCGACGGCGGTCTGTCGTTCGCCAACCTGCGCTCGCTGGGCACCGGCCGCACGCTGACCCTGGTGGACGGCAAGCGTCACGTCGGTTCGAGCGGCGGTTCGCTGTCGGTCGACGTCGACGCCATCCCGCGTCTGCTGATCGAGAACATCGAGATCGTCACCGGCGGCGCGTCGTCGGTTTACGGCGCTGACGCCGTCTCGGGCGTTCTGAACTTCGTCCTGCGCAAGGACTTCGAAGGCGTCGAGATCGACGCCAACTACGGCATGATCAACCAGGGCGGTGAAGCCAACAAGCGCGTGTCCGCGCTGATGGGCGTGAACCTGCTGAACGATCGCCTGAACCTGTGGGCCTTCGGCGAGTACGAGCAACTCGACGAACTGCGCGCCATGGACGTCGACTGGCTGCGCGACTCCTACGCCCTGGTGGGTGTGGACGTCGATCCGACCGCCTCGCCGAACGACGGCATCATCGACGCCCGCGTGTTCAGCCACGTGAACACCATGCAGCGCCTGCGCTGGGGTGTGGTGAACATCGCCAACAACCAGCCGGCCTCGCCGACGTCCGACCCGGACATCCCCTACAACAACTGCACCAACACCGCGGCCAACCACTACGCGGTCAACTGTATGCAGATGAACCCGGGCTACACCTGGGTGTTCGAGGGCACGACCGCCCGTCTGGCTGATTTCGGCACCCGCATCGGCACCGGCATCTCGCGCACCCTGAACGTGGGTGGCGACGGTGAGCCGGCGTCGGAGTACGGCCAGTACACCTTCTTCCCGGAAGGCGAGAACAAGCGTTTCGCGGCCGGCGCCAACTTCGCGCTGACCCCGGACATCATGTTCCGCTTCGAGGCCAAGCACATCGAGGAAGAAACCTTCGATGAAGGCCAGCCGACCTTCTTCGACATCTTCATCAACGACGACCGTGGCGTGAACCAGGTGACGCAGATCCGCGCCACCTCGGCCTACACCATCCGTCTGAGCGACAACGCCTTCATTCCGGCGAACCTGCGTTCGGCGATCCTGGGCAACCAGATCCGCACCTACACGGCGCCGACCGCGACCACGCCGAGCCAGCCGACCGCGACCCTGACCAGCGCGCCTTACGCCCGTAACGCCCTGCGTGGTCCGGACCGCAGCCAGCTGAACAACCGCGAGCTGAACCGCTACGTGGCCTCGCTGGAAGGCAACATCGACCGCCTGCTGTTCGTCGACAACATCCGTTGGGACCTGAGCTACACCTACGGTGAAGTGGACGTTTCGAACCGCGAACGCGGCGTGGACGTCGAGCGCATGGCCTTCGCTTCGGACGCCGTGGTCGACACCGCCGGTGAAGTGAACGGCCGCCCGGGCGAGATCGTCTGCCGCGTCCAACTGGCCGCCAAGCGTGGCGAGACCAACCCGGCGATCGTGCTGGACGAAGTCTTCCGCGCCGGCGCCGACGTGCGTGACAGCGCCGCCGGCCGCGCCGCCATCAACGAGTGCGTGCCGCTGAACGTCTTCGGCAAGGGCAACCAGTCGCAGGAAGCCCTCGACTACATCTATGCCGAAGTCGGCTTCACCGATCACAACGAGCAGGAACAGGCCGTCGCGGCCGTTTCGGGCGAGATGTTCGACATCTTCGGCGCCGGCAAGATCGGCGTCGCCCTGGGTGTCGAGTACCGTCGTGAGTTCACCGAAGGCACCGGCCGTGAAGGTGAAGTGGGCGATCGCCTGCTCTTCCTGAACACCAGCCCGGACCAGCCGGCGGTGGAGTACGAATCGGAAGAAGTCTTCGCCGAAGTCTCGATCCCGCTGTTCCGCGACAGCTGGCTGGGTGAGTACGCCGAACTGAGCGGTTCGTACCGCTACTTCGACTACACGACCGCCGGCACCGGCGACGTGTACGGCGTCAACTTCGTCTACCGTCCGATCCGCGACATCGCGTTCAAGACGAGCTTCAACACCTCGTTCCGCGCGCCGAACCTGGCCGAAAACTTCTCGCCGTACGGCCAGACCTTCGCCAACTTCGCGTTCTCGGATCCCTGCTCGACCGCGAACATCAACGCGGCCGCCAACGCCCAGTACCGCACCAACCGTCTGGCCAACTGCCAGGCGCTGCTGAACCAGTACAATGCGGCCCACGGCACCGCCCTGACGTTCGACTTCGCGAACGCCACCCCGGGCAACACGGCGGATGACTTCGATCCGTCGGCCTACGGCACGGGCGGCACCGCCGGTGTCGCGGGCGGTAACCCGTTCCTGCAGCCGGAAACCTCGGACTCGTTCACCTTCTCGACGGTGATCCAGCCCCGCATGTTCCCGGACTTCAGCCTGGTTCTGGACTACTATGAAATCCAGATCGACAACGTGATCGCCTCGGTTTCGGCCGTCACGGCGGCTGAGCAGTGCGTCAACGGTTCGACCCTGAACACCGCTGTCTGCGCCACCATCTTCCGTGACGATCCCAGCCGTCCGTTCCTGATCGGTCGTCCGACCGGTGACCCGATCGGCGGCTTCATCCAGGGTTCGATCAACTACGCCAAGCGCACCAGCCGCGGCCTCGACTTCACCGCGCGCTACTCGCTGGACCTGGAAGAGGCCTTCGGCCACAACTGGGGTCGCCTGGACTACCGCGTCGCGGGCACCTGGCTGCTCGAGCAGAAGAACTTCAACGACATCACCAACCTGTCGAACTTCACGCAGTCGGATGGCGACATCTACTACCCGCGTGTTCGTCTGACCTCGTCGCTGAACTACACGCCGAACGACACCTGGAGCTTCAACTGGACGATGGACTGGCAGGCGTCGCAAGACAACGCCAGCACCTATCGTGACTACGTGCTGTCGGGTAACCTCGACGCCCGTGATCCGAACGACATGCGGACCGGCGCCTTCGCCCGTCACGACTTCACGGTGCGCTGGAACGCCCGTGACGACCTGTCGGTGCGCTTCGGTGTCGTGAACGCCTTCGACGCCGAGCAGCCGCGCTACCTGGGTTCGACGCTCACCTCGAACTTCGACCCGTGGGGCACGCGCTTCTTCGTCGGCCTGAACTACCGTCCGTTCTGATCCGAACGGTCTGACTGAAAGAGGGGCCCCGCCGGCGACGGCGGGGCCCTTTCTTTATGTTCGCGTCAATCGACACCTGCGAAGCGCCGCGATAGCCTTCGCCCATGCTGACCCTTGAAGACCTGCTGGCGCCCGTCGACCCCCAGGAGTTCCGGAGCGCCTGCCTGGGCCGGACGCCGCTGCACATCCCGGCGACGGAGACGCGCAAACGCGCCTTGCTGGACTGGCGGGCCTTCAATGACCTTCTGTCCCGGTCCGGCGTCTGGACGGACCAGACCCTGCGGCTGGTGCACAACGGCACGGCCACGCCGGTCGAGGCCTATTGCAAGCTGCAGCCCGGGCCCGGCGGGCAGGTATGGCGGCCGTCGTCGCGCAAGGTCGAGGTGCTGATCGCCGAAGGGGCCAGCGTCGTCGCCAATGAGGTCCAGACCCTGCACGGTCCGATCATGGACGTCGCCCGCATGCTCAGCCGCACCTTCGCGGCCCAGGTGGGCGCCAATGTCTACTGCTCGTTCCAGGACGTGCAGGCCTTCAACAGCCATTTCGACAACCACGATGTCTTCGCGGTCCAGACCGAGGGCGAGAAGCTCTGGCGGATTTACGAAACCCAGCTCGACATGCCGGTCGATCTGCCGCCCGACGGCCCGGAAACCCGGCAATGGTTGCAGCAGGCGAGGGGCAAGGTGGTGCAGGAGCTGGTGATGCGTCCCGGCGACGTGCTCTATCTCCCGCGCGGCCGTTTCCACGACGCCCTGGCGACGGACACGGCGTCGCTGCACGTGACCTTCTCTGTCACGCCCCTGTACGGCCGCATCCTCTTCTCCCTGCTCGACAATGCGGCGATGCAGCTGCCGGAGTTCAGGGCCTATTTCCCGCCCGCGACCGAGGATGGAGGGCGGGCGCTGGAGTCCCATCTGCGCAACCTGGGCCAACTTCTGGCCAGTCTGGTGTCCAGTCCGGCCTTCCGGGACGAAATCCGGATGTCCCAGGACAGCCTGATCCCCCGTCCCGTCGACTTCGCCCTGCCGCAACGACCGGCCCTCACCTGGCTGAAGGCGACCGGGCGGCCGTTCCCGCCGGGAGACGCCGCGCTCGGGGTGGTCTACGACTGGTGCGCCGGGCAGGCGCGGTTCAGCCGGGAGGATGCGCTCGCCCAGTTCGATTTCGTCGAACCGGACCGTCTGGGGGCCGCCCTTGACGCCGCCCGGGCCGCCGGCGCCCTGGCCGACGCCTGACCGGCGTTTTCGCCGTGTTTTCCTCTGGTGAAGGTTAATCTGGATGGTGGCGGGGGCTCCGACTCACCCTATCCGGTAACACTCTCTTAAGCAGTTTGGGCGCTTCCTTAACGCGCTCATAACCAATGCGATTCGGGCGGGGTTCTCGCATCGGGACTGCTGGGGCAGGGTCGGAATTAGGGTCGGAAAAATGTCTCTCTCGCTGGTGCGTCCGCAAACCACGGAACTGAAACCCCGTATCGTCGTCTTCGGCGTCGGCGGGGCGGGCGGAAACGCCGTCAACAACATGATCGACGCCGGCCTTGAAGGGGTCGAGTTCGTCGTCGCCAACACCGATGCCCAGCATCTGTCGTTCGCCAAGACCGACCGGCGCATCCAGCTGGGCGAGACCATCACCCAGGGTCTGGGCGCGGGCGCCCACCCCGAGGTCGGCATGAACGCCGCCGAGGAGTCGGCCGAGGAGATCTTCGGCCACCTGGACGGCGCCCACATGGTCTTCATCACCTGCGGCATGGGCGGCGGCACCGGTACCGGCGCGGCCCCGGTCATCGCCAAATGCGCGCGGGACCGCGGCATCCTGACCGTCGGCGTCGTGACCAAGCCCTTCACCTTTGAAGGCCGTCACCGCATGCGTCTGGCCGAGGCCGGCATCGCCGAGCTGCAGCGCTACGTCGACACCCTGATCGTCATTCCGAACCAGAACCTGTTCCGCGTCGCCAACGAGCGCACGACCTTCGCCGACGCCTTCGGCATGGCGGACCAGGTCCTGCACTCGGGCGTGCGCTCGATCACCGACCTGATGATCCTGCCGGGCCTGATCAACCTCGACTTCGCCGACGTCCGCGCCGTGATGAGCGAGATGGGCAAGGCGATGATGGGCACGGGCGAGGCCTCGGGCGACGACCGCGCCCTGATGGCGGCCCAGAACGCCATCGCCAACCCGCTGCTGGACGAGACCTCGCTCAAGGGCGCCAAGGCCGTGCTGGTGAACATCACCGGCGGCATGGACATGACGCTGCTGGAAGTCGACGAAGCCGCCAACGCCATCGCCGGCGAGGTCGACTCCGACGCCAACATCATCTTCGGCGCGGCCTTCGACCCGCAGCTGGAAGGCAAGATCCGCGTCTCGGTCGTGGCCACCGGCATGGAGGACATGTCCGCGGTCAAGGCTCCGCCGTCCTCCGGGTCGCAGGGCTTCGACACCCGCCGTCCGGCCCCGGCCTTCGCGCCGCGCGCCTCGGAGCCGGTTCGCGCCGAGCCCGTCCGCACCGCCGAGCCGGTGCGCGCCCGGATGGAAGAGGCCCCGATCGTCCCCTCCTTTCAGCCCGCCCAGCCGGCGTACGGCGCGGTAGCCCAGGCCCCCGAGCCCAAGCCCGAGCCGGTGATCCACGTCGCCGAGGAGCGCAAGCTCGAGCCGATCGTCGATCCGTGGGTCGAGGAGTACGAAAGCGCTCCGCGTCCGGCCGCCGAGAAGGCGCCGCAGACCCAGGGCGACCTGTACATGGACCGTCCGGCCGCCGCCGCGCCGGAGCCCGCGCCTCGCGCCGAGCCGCGTGCCGAGCCGGCCTATGACGACGGCTACGACGACCGCGATCACCGCAAGAGCGGCTGGAGCCTGTTCGGCAAGAAGCGCCAGCAGCCCACCTATCCGCCCGCCGGGGGCCGCCAGACGGAAATGCGTCACACCAGCCAGGTCCAGCCGACCGTCGAGCCCGAGCTGGGCCAGGCCGAGGACGATCTGGAAATCCCCTCCTTCCTGCGCCGACTGGCGAACTAGGGATCAGGGACTAGGGACTAGGGATTAGGGCGGTCCGCAGGGGCCGCCCTTTTTCGTGCCTGCTGGAGCAGAGGGAGGGCAGGGGGGCTAATCCCTGGTCCCTAGTCTCTGATCCCTTCTCTGTTTCAGACCGAAACAATCCGAAACCCGACTTTCATTTCGCGCTTGCGAAGAGCCCGCTAACCAAGGTGCGGGGCGAACTCCGCACGCAGAGGCGGAACGCAGAATGAAGAGAGTTTGAGTTTGTCGGTCCGTAACGACCATCTTCAGAAGACGACCGTCGCGCCCGCGATCATCGCCGGCGTGGGCGTGCACACGGGCGACCGTGTGCGTCTGGCCGTGCGCCCGGCGCCGGCCGGCACGGGCATCGTCTTCGTCCGCACCGACATCACCGACCGCGACAACCGCATCCCCGTCTCGGGCGAGGCCGTGGTCGACGCGCGCCTGAACACCATGATCGAGAACGCCGCGGGCGTGCGCCTGTCGACGATCGAGCACCTGATGGCCGCCTTCGCCGCGCTCGGCGTGTCGAACGCCGTGGTCGAGGTCGACGGCCCCGAGCTGCCGATCCTGGACGGTTCGGCCCTTCAGTTCGTCCAGCTGCTGGACCGCGCCGGCTTCCGCAAACAGGAAGCCCCGGTCCGCTACATCGAGATTCTGGAGCCGATCCGGGTTCAGGAGGGCGACAAGAGCGCCGTCCTGCTGCCCTGCGACCGCTATGAGATGCGGTTCGAGATCGACTTCGCCACCCCGGTCATCGGCAATCAGGTCGTGGACTTCGTGGTCGACGAGCAGACCTTCCGCGACGAGATCATGGCCGCCCGCACCTTCGGCTTCGCCCATGAGGTCGAGGCCCTGCGTAAGGCCGGTCTGGCCCGTGGCGGCTCGTTGGAGAACGCCGTGGTCATCGACGGCGACCAGATCCTGAACCCGGGCGGACTGCGCATGGAGCGCGAGTTCGTGAAGCACAAGGCGCTGGACGCCATCGGCGACCTGTACGTCCTCGGCGCGCCCCTGCTGGGCCGCTACGAAGGCGTGAAGGCCGGTCACGCGATCAACAACCTGCTGGTCCGCGAACTGCTGGCCAACCCGCACGCCTGGCGCGAAGTCACCCGCGTGCCGGAAATGGCGATGGCGGGGTGAAACGCCCGCCCGATCAGCCCAGGCTGATCGCGCTCATCAGCCGGCCGAAGTCCGGCTCCCCGTTCAGATAGGCCCGGCGGTTCGAGAAGAACTGCACTTCGTCCGCGCGGGTGTCGTGGCCGGTCCAGGCCGCCTGACCCACGCCCGCCTGTTCCAGGCGCCACAGGACGAAGCCGGGCAGGTCGAACAGGCGTTTGTCCGGGGCGGAGCCCGGAATGAAGAAGCGCTCGCTGCCCGGATCGTGGTGGGCGAACCGCTCCTCGAAATCGGAACCGACCTCATAGGACGCTTGCGCGATACAGGGGCCGACCACGGCGACGATGCGCGACGGCGCGGCGCCCAGCGCCTGCATGGACGCGACGGTGGAGTGGATTACCCCGCCCAAGGCGCCCTTCCAGCCCGCGTGGGCCGCGCCGACGATGCCGGCGTCGGGATCGGCCAGCAGGACCGGGGCGCAGTCGGCGGTCAGGACGCCGCAGATCACGCCGGGCGCGGCAGTGGCGACGGCGTCGCCCTCGGGCCGTTCGCCTTTCCAGCCGGCCTCGGCGACGCGACAGACGGCGGAGTGAATCTGGTAGCAGGCGGCGATGTCATCGGGCGTCCCGCCCATGTGCGCGGCGATGCGGCGGCGGTTCTCGGCCACGGCGGCGGGATCGTCGGTCGAGCCCAGGCCGGTGTTCAGGCTGTCATAGATGCCGCCCGACACGCCGCCGCGACGGGTGAAGAAGCCGTGGCGGACGCCCGCGCGCTCCAGCAGGGGATGGGTGATCGGTTCCAGCGACATTGTCAGTCCTCGAAGCCCGGCACGACCAGCGTATGCGGAGAGAAGATCGCGCAGGCCTTGAACAGGGTTCCCATCTGGTCGTCGTCGGTCAGACGGGCCAGCTGGCGGTCGATGACGGGCGCGGCGTCCGGGCGGCCCGACTTGAGCCGGTCGGCGCGGGCCTCGATCCCCAGCAGGCGCAGGAACTCGCCCTGGCCCAGACAGCCGGTGACATCGGCGCCCGTATGCACGGCGGCCTCCAGCACGGTGGGGAAGTCGGCCCACTGGGTCAGGTCGGCCTCGCCGGGATCAGCGAGGGGATCGACCTTCCGGTGCCGCTTCAGGGCTTGAAGCGTATCGCCCGCCTCCGCCCTGGCCCGACCATAGTCGATCAGCAGGGCGGCGCCCGAGGCGACCTTGATCAGGGTGGCCAGATCGCGGCCGAAGGCGGCCTGCTGTTCCGAGATCTCGACGGTCTGGCCCGGTTCGACGTCGAACGCCGGGCGTTTGAAGCCGCCGGTGATCTTCACCAGACCGAACTGGAGCTCGCCCTCATCGGTGACGCCGACGCGGCGCTCGGCCCAGCCGTCCTCGGTGCGCACGAACTGGCGGGCGGGCAGGCAGTCCAGCACCTCATTGGCGATCAGGATCACCGGGGCGTCGGTCTCGATCTGGTCCAGCGCCGAGACCCAGCGCGGGTGGACGTCGCTGTCGGCCAGCATGCGGGCCTGGGCCTCGCGCAGCGGGGCGCTGGGCTCGATCAGGATCAGATCAACCGCCTGCAGAAAGTCGGGGGCCAGACGGGCGGCGCGCAGGGCGTCGGCCATCAGGGTGCCGTCGCCGGGGCCGACCTCGACCAGCCGCACCCGCTCGGGCGCGCCCAGCCGATGCCACAGCTCGATGGCCCACAGCCCGATCAACTCGCCGAACATCTGGCTGATCATCGGCGCGGTGATGAAGTCGCCGGTCGCGCCGAGGGCCGGCCGGGTGGCGTAGTAGCCGTCCTGCGGATCGTGCAGGCAGCGGGTCATGAAGTCGGCGACCGTCATCGGTCCCGTCAGCGCGATCTCCCGCGCCAGGCGGTCCCTCAGGCTCATGAGGCCGCGGGCGTGTCGGGGCCCCGGTCAACCGGCGGACGGCTCCAGGCGCGCCAGATCAGCCAGACGCCGATGATCATCATGGGCGTGGACAGGATCATGCCCATGGTCAGGCCGAAGGGCAGGTGGTCCAGGCCCACGTCCGGCTGGCGCACCGTCTCCAGCAGGGCGCGGATCAGGCCGTAGCCCAGCAGGAACAGACCGGTGACATAGCCGGGCTTGCGCAGCAGCCCGCATTTCCACACCGCGAAGGCCAGCAGGCCGAACAGGAAGACGCCTTCCAGCCCCGCCTCGTAAAGCTGGCTGGGATGGCGGACGATGTCGCCCGGTCCCTGTCCGAGGTATTCGCAGGTCGCGCCGTACAGGTCGCGGGCGCGCTGGTTGCAGAAGTTGACGCCCCAGGGGACGGTCGTCTCGCGGCCCCAGAGCTCGCCGTTGATGAAGTTGGCCAGGCGGCCGAACATCAGGCCCAGCGGGGCGGCGGCCAGGGCGATGTCGCCGATGGTCAGGATGCGGACCCGGGCGCGCAGGGCGAACAGAACCACCGCGAGGGTGCAGCCCAGCAGGCCGCCATGGAAGGACATGCCGCCGTCCCAGAGCCGGAACAGGGCCAGTCGCTCACCCCAGTTCGCGCCGGTGAACAGGGCGCCGTAGAGATGCGGCTGATAGAAGAGGGCGAAGCCCAGACGGCCGCCCAGGATGATGCCGAGGGTGATCCAAAGGACCAGATCGTCCAGTTGCTGGGTGCTGATGGGCGGCTTGCCCGGCGCCCACAGACGCTCTGTCCTGATGATCCGGGCGGCGTACCACCAGCCCAGAACAATGCCCGCCACATAGGCGAGGGCATACCAGCGGATGTCCAGCGGGCCGATGCTGAACCAAACCGGATCGAACTCGGGAAATTGCACGGGCGCTCCTGAAGGCGGTTCCTCGGGGCGTGGTGTAGCAAGCGTCGCCGGTCACGTCCCCGAAATTTCCGTAACGCCGCGGCGGCGCTTTCGCCGCATGGGTGACAAGGTTTCGTTCACCATATCGGGTCAACCTTCGTTAACGATGCTCGCCGGTGCGAGTCGGAGCCCCTGAAGACCATGCAGAGCCGCAATCCCTTCCTCGACGAGTTCTCGAAACTGGCCACCGGCGCCATGGGCCTGGCCCAGACGGCGGGGGAAGAAGCGAAGACGGCCATGCGTGCGCAGGCGGATCGCTTCGTCGCCGAAATGGACCTGGTGCGGCGCGACGAATTCGATGCGCTGAAGGCGGAAGTCACGGCTTTGCGTGAGGAAATTGCGGCTCTGAAGGCCGCCAAGACGCCTCGCAAGGGAACGTCCACAGCGACTGTTCCCCCCAAGGACGCAGCCGGTTGAGCCGAATCTGCGAACCCGCCTACGGTTCCTTAACAGGGCGTGAGTCGCGCCCAAGGAAGACTTGATGGACGCCGTTCGGCCCGAAGAAATCGACACGCCCTTCGATCCGCTGGACGTGGTCGAGCATGTGCTGGTGGCGGAAAACCTGCCGTTTGACCGCACGGATGAGGGCGATCTGGCCTTCTCGCTGGCCGGCGACTGGAAGGACTATGAGCTGTGGTTCGCCTGGCGTCCCGAGGGCGACTGCCTGCAGCTGTGCTGCGCCCTCGATCTTCAGGCGTCCAAGGCCCGCCGGGCCGCGGCCTATGAACTGGTCGGCCTGATCAACCAGCGCACCTGGATGGGCCATTTCGAGGTCTGGGCCGAGGACGGCGAGATCGTCTTCCGCCACTCCCTGGCCCTGCCGCTGGGCGAGCGTCCGACCCTGGCCCAGGCGGCCTCGATGATCGACGCCGCCGTGGAGGCCGCCGACCGCTATTATCCCGCCTTCGACTTCATGATCCGCGGATCGAAAAAGCCGCAGGAGGCGATCGACGCCTGCCTGTTCGAGACGGTCGGCACCGCCTGATCCCATGACCTCCGATGTTTCCCGTGACGGCGTGGTCCTGGTGGGCTGCGGCCGTCTGGGTTCGGCCATGCTGGAAGGCTGGCTGGCGACCGGCGCGGTCGCGGCGCGCGACCTGATCATTCTGACCCCGTCCGACAAGCCCGTCGCGAACAAGGCCGGGTCGAAGGGCGCACGGATCAATCCGCCGCTTAAGGCGCTGGGCGAGGCGAAGACCGTGGTGCTGGCGGTCAAGCCGGCGATGTGGCGTGGCGCCCTTGGGGCGCTGGTCTCTCATCTGAATCCCGAAGCCGTGCTGGTGTCCGTGATGGCGGGGGTCAGGGCGGCGGACATCGCCGCCGTCGCCGGCCTTCCTGTCGCGCGGGTCATGCCGACCACGGCGGTGGCGCAGGCGCGGGGCGTGGCGGCGATCTGGTCTCAGGATGCGCGCGCCCTGACGGCGGCGCAGGCGCTGTTCACGTCCGTGGCCGATGTTGCGCCGCTGGAGGATGAGGGGCTGATGGATGCGGCGACCGCCGTGGCCGGATCGGCCCCCGCCTTTATCTATGCCTTCGTGCAGGCGCTGGCGGCGGCCGGTGAGGCGCAGGGACTGTCCCCCGACGCCGCCGCGCGGCTGGCGCGGGGGGCGCTGAGATCAGCGGGCGCGGGACTGGAGACGGGGGAGGGGCTGGACGCCCTGGTCGCGCGCATCGCCTCGCCCGGCGGCACGACCCGCGCCGGACTGGACGCCATGGCCGAAGGCGGCGACCTGGCGCGCGCGGCCGAAACCGCCGTCAGGGCGGCGGTCGAGCGGGCGAAAAGCTTCTAGCGGCTGACGTAGCGCCCGGCCGCGAGGTTCGCGCCCAGTCGCTGATAGGCGCGGTCCGCGTCCTGCCAGACCGCGAAGCCCCGGACGTCCGTCACATTGTGCGAGAACCAGCGATAGCGGACAGGCTGTTCCGTGCCGTCCGACAGGGTGATGGCGCCCTCGATCTCGGCGCCGCCGATGGACAGGCTGCGGATCGGATCCAGACCCGGCCGTTCCGCGATCTGCTGGAACGTTGGGCGGTTCGGCCTCAGGTCCGTCAAAACCAGATCAATCCTTGCGCCCGCGAGCGCCGGCGTGTCGGCGACCGCCCGGGACACGACCGCGGTCAGGCGATCGACCTGCTCCTGCACCTCGCGCTGACCCAGGTCCCGGACATCGCGCTGCAGTTCCGGCGACAGGGTGACGGTGACGACGGGTTGCGCGGCCGCCGCCCCGGCGAGGGTCGCAGCGACGGCGAACGGTACGAAGAAGGCGAGATTACGCATGGCGGTCTCCAGAGCGCCCCCGATCCTGGGTTCAACATGGGCGCGAACGCCCGGCTTGGCAACGGCTAGCCCGGCATGCGGATCAGAGCCCGCAGTCCGCCGAGATCGCTGCGCTCCAGGGTGATGTCGCCGCCGTGGCCGCGCGCCACGTCGCGGGCGATGGCGAGGCCCAGGCCGACTCCCTTGCGGTTCTGGTTGCGGCTTTCGTCCAGCCGGGAAAAGGGACGGAAGGCCTCTTCGTGCATCTCTTCCGGAATGCCGGGGCCGTCATCCTCGATCGCCACCTCGAACCCGCCCGACGGCAGGGCGCGGGCGGACAGGCGGACGTGCTCGCCGTGGGCGGCGGCGTTGCCGGCCAGATTGATCACCGCCCGCTTGAAGGCGAGGGGACGGACCAGGGCAGGCAGGGCGGCGGGCGCGACGACCTCGACCTCGGCGCCGGCCCGGCGCGCATCCTCGGCGGCGACCGTCAGCAGATCGGGGATGGAGATTTCCTGCGGCGTCTCCCCGGCCTCGCCCCGGGCGAAGGCCAGATATTCGTCGATCATATGCTCCATCTCGTCCATGTCGCCGCGCATGGCCTCGGCGCGCTTGAACGGGGGGGCGAGGGCCAGTTCCAGCCGCAGGCGGGTCAGGGGCGTGCGCAGGTCGTGGCTGACGGAGGCCAGAAGGGCGGTGCGCTGGTCGATGTGGCGCTGGATGCGGTCGCGCATGTCCATGAAGGCCCGGGCCGCGGCGCGGACCTCGCGCGCGCCGGAGGGCTTGAACCGCTCCCGCGGCTCCCCCCGGCCGAAGGCTTCGGCCGCCTCGGCCAGTCGTTCGATCGCGCGGACCTGGTTGCGGATGAACAGGATGGCCACCCCCATGAGCAGGACGGTGGCGATCAGCAGCCACAGGACGAAGATGTGGGCCTGGGTCGCGACCGCCCGCTCGCGCGGGGCGATGATGCGCAGCACGCCCTGCGGCTGTTGCACCCGGATGTCGACATAGGCGGGGTAGCGGGTGGTGTCGAACCAGACCGGCTGGTCGATCCGGTTGCGAAGGGCCGCCTCCAGCGTCCGGTCCACGACGCCGAGCGTCCCGCGCCGGGTCTCGCGCGGCAGGGTTTCTCCCTCCTGCAGGGCGATGGACAGGGACATGGACCGCTCGGCCCGTTCGGCGATGACGTCGAGGTTTCGCGGGGTCGGATCGTCCGCATAGCTTTCGACCGCCCAGGCGATGTCCCCCGCCAGACCGTCGGACAGGCGGGCGGTCACGGTCTGCCAGTGCATGTCGAAGAAGGCCCAGGTGACGGCCACCTGCATGACCAGGACCGGCAGGACGATGATCAGCAGCGACCGGCCCCACAGCGAGGTCGGCAGACGCCGCTTCAGGAAGCGCGGCCAGAGGGGCGCGGGGAGCAGTCTCATGCCCGTTCCTCCCCCTTGGGGAAGGGGGACCATCCGCAGGATGGTGGAGGGGTGTTGAAGCGAGCGCGGGGCCGGCGCCCCTCCATCGCTCCGCGGTCCCCCTCCCCCGAGGGGGGAGGAAGGCGGTGCATCAGTCCGGAGCCAGCATGTAGCCGATGCCGCGCACCGTCTGGAGATAGCGCGGGTTCTTGGGGTCGGCCTCCAGCTTGCGGCGCAGGCGGGTGACCTGGACATCCACGGCGCGGCCGGTGATGTCGGCGGTGTCGGGCGACAGGCTCATGCGCTCTACCGGGGCGTGGGCGTGGATGGCCAGGGTCTTCAGCAACTGGGCCTCGGCCTCGGTCAGGCGTTGTGGCTTGCCGTCCTTGAGGAGTTCCAGCCGCTCCATGTCGAACACCGCCGGCCCCAGCTTGATTTCGCGCGGGGTCAGGGGCTTGCCGCCGGTGCGGCGCAGGATGGCGTCGATGCGGAGCGCCAGTTCGCGCGGGTCGAACGGCTTCGACATATAGTCATCGGCGCCGCGGGACAGACCCTCGATGCGGTCGTCCGGATCGCCCTTTGCCGTCAGCAGCAGCACCGGCGTCCTGGAGGTCTCGGCCTTGGAGCGGATCCAGGTGGTCAGGTCGAAACCGCTTTCGCCGGGCATCATGACGTCCAGCACGATCAGATCGAACTCGATCAGTTCGACCAGGCGTTTGGCGGCCGCCGCGTGGGCGGCGCCGGTGACGCGATAGCCTTCGCGGGTCAGGAATTCCTTCAGCAGCTCGCGGATGCGGTCGTCGTCATCAACGACCAGCAGATGGCGGCCCGCGCCGGGTCCGGCGATGGGGCCCGAACGGCCATGGGAACGGGTGTCGGTCATGCCGATACGGCCCCGCGCGCGCGACAGACGTTGACCTGAGCGATTCCGGCGGGTCTAAACCGGTAGGTTTCGCGGGAGACGTTATTCAATGGCCTTCATTCCTTTCGACGATCGTGACGGCTGGATCTGGATGGACGGGCATTTCGTGCCCTGGCGGGACGCGAAAACGCACGTTTTGACCCATGCCCTCCACTACGGCTCGTCGGTGTTCGAGGGTGAGCGTATGTATGGCGGCGAAATCTTCAAGCTGACGCCGCATTCGGAGCGTCTGAAGCGCTCCGCCAACCTTCTTGATTTTGATCTTCCCTACAGCGTGGCCGAGATCGACGCCGCCTGCAAGGAAACCTGCGAAAAGATGGGGCTTTCCGACTGCTATGTGCGGCCGGTGGCCTATCTGGGCGCGGAACAGGTCAGCGTGACCGCGAAGAACTCGAAGGCGCACGTCGCCATCGCCGTGTGGGACTGGCCCAGCTATTTCGATCCGGAGACCAAGGCGAAGGGGATTCGCCTGGAGTGGGCCAAATGGCGCCGTCCGGACCCGGCCACCGCCCCGTCGGCGGCCAAGGCGGCAGGCCTGTACATGATCTGCACCATGTCCAAGACCGCCGCCGAGAAGCGCGGCTTCTCGGATGCGATGATGCTGGACTGGCGCGGCTATGTCGCCGAGGCGACCGGCGCCAACGTCTTCTTCGTGCAGGACGGCGTTCTGCACACCCCGCCCATCGACGCGATCTTGGACGGCATCACCCGCCAGACCGTGATCGAGATGGCGAAGGCCAGGGGCATCGAGGTGGTCGTGCGTCACATCCGTCCGGAAGAGCTGTCGACGTTCAGCGAATGCTTCCTGACCGGCACGGCCGCCGAGGTGACCCCGGTCAGCGAGATCGGCGAATACCGCTTCACCCCCGGCGCGCTCAGCCTCGGCCTGATGGAAGACTACGGCAAGCTGGTCCGCGGCCAGCTCTGATCCGGCGGTCGCATCCGGCGCCGCTTGCCAGATGCGACAACCTGTCGTTCAAGGGCTGAAAGCGTCGGCATTGCGCCGGTCGGGGACGTGTTGATGTTCAGCCTGTTGAATCTGCAGAGCCTGCTGGGGCTCGTCGTCATTGTCGGCGTCTGCTGGGCCCTGTCCGAGAACCGGCGCGCCTTCCCCTGGAAGCTGACCATCGGCGCGATCCTGGTGCAGGCCGTGCTGGTGCTGGTGCTGTTCAATCCGGCGTCGCATCCGGTGCTGGGGGCGATCAACGGCGCCGTCGACGGGCTGGCCAAGGCGACCAGCGTCGGCACCAATTTCGTCTTCGGCTACCTGGCCGGCGCGGACTTCCAGCAACCCTATTCGGTACAGGAGCCCGGCGCCCTGTTCACCTTCGCCTTCCAGGTCCTGCCGCTGATCCTGGTGATCTCGGCCCTGTCGGCCCTGCTCTGGCACTGGAAGATCCTGAAATGGATCACCTACGGCTTCGGCATCCTGTTCCAGAAGACCATGGGGCTGGGCGGCGCCTCGGCCCTGGCCGTGGCGGCCAACATCTTCCTGGGCATGATCGAAAGCCCGATCGTGATCCGCGCCTATCTGGACAAGCTGACCCGGTCGGAGCTGTTCCTGATGATGGTGGTCGGTCTGGCCACGGTCGCCGGCTCGACCATGGTCGCCTACGCCCTGATGCTGGAGGAGACCCTGACCAATGCGGCGGGCCACGTTCTGGTGGCCTCGATCATATCGGCGCCGGCGGGCATCCTGCTCGCCCGGATCATGGTGCCCGAGAAGCCCGGCGAGGGCGGCGCCTACGCCGAATATGACTCGCCGCTGAAGTACGACAGCGCCATCGACGCCATCGTGAAGGGCACTTCGGACGGCCTGATGGTGGTTCTGAACATCTCGGCGGTGCTGATCGTCTTCGTCGCCCTGGTGGCGCTGGTGAACATCATGGTCGGGGCGATCTTCCCGGGCATCAGCGTTGAATGGCTGCTGAGCTGGATCTTCGCCCCGGTGGCCTGGCTGACCGGCGTGGAGTGGGCGGACGCACGTCAGGCGGGCCTGCTGCTGGGCGTCAAGCTGACCCAGACCGAGTTCAAGGCCTTCATGGACCTGGGCGCGGTCCCGGCGGCCGAGATGACCGAGCGCACCCGCATGCTGCTGACCTATGCCCTGTGCGGTTTCGCCAACATCGGGTCGGTGGGCATCACCGTCACCGGCCTGTCTGTTCTGATGCCCGAACGTCGGGAAGAGGTTCTGGGCATGGTCTGGAAGGCGCTTCTGGCGGGATTCCTGGCGACCCTGATGAGCGCGGCCATTGTCGGCGTCATGCCCGGCTCCATATTCGGCTGAACCGGAGACCTCTGATGAAGCTCTATACGTCGCACCGCGCGCCCAATCCCCGTCGGGTCCGCTGGGTTCTGGCCGAGAAGGGCGTCGAGGACGTCGAACTGGTCGAGCTGGACATTATGGTCGGCGAGCACCGGACGCCCGAGTACAGGGCCAAGGTCGGGGTGCCGCACGTGCCGGCGCTGGAACTGGATGACGGCACGACCATCTCGGAATCCATCGCCATCTGCCGCTATCTGGAGTCGGTCTACCCCGAACCGAACCTGTTCGGACGCGACGCGGCCGAGCAGGCGGTGATCGAGATGTGGACCCGCCGCTGCGAATTCTATCTGGCCAATCCGATCATGCTGAACGTGCGCCACTCGCACCCGGCCCTCGCCGCGCTGGAGGCGACCCAGCTCCCGCAAGTGGCCGAGTACAACAAGGTCTCGGCCGAGAAATTCATGAAGACGCTGGATCGTCGTCTGGCTGACCACGAGTTCATCGCCGCCGACCGCTTCACCATCGCCGACATCGTGGCGATGGTCGGGCTCGATTTCGCGCGCCTGATCAAATACCGGCCGCCCGAGGAGTTCGCGCATCTCGCCCGCTGGATGGAGGCGGTGCGCAGTCGCCCGGCGGCGAAGGCGGGGGTCTAGCCGCGCGCCGCCAGCAACGGCGCGACCTCCAGCGCCGTCTGCACCGCGTCGTACTCGGGTTCATAGCCGATCAGCCGTTTCGCGCCGGCCAGGTCGAAGGTCTGCGACCAGGCGAGGGTCGCCAGGGTATAGGGCGTCAGCACAGGCTCGGGCCGTCCCGGCAGCAGGCGGTTCAGGTTCTCCGACACGACGGACAGGGTCTGGCCGAGGATGAGGGGCAGGGGGACGATCTTCACCTCGGTCCCGAGGGTTTCGGCCAACTTTCGCACCAGTTCGTTCAGCGGGATGGCCCGGCCGGAGGTGACGTTGACCACCTGACCGCCTGCATCCTCGCGTCGCGCGTCGGCCAGCAGGAAGGCGCGCGACGCGTCGCGGTGGTCGGTCATCTCGACCAGCGCCCGGCCGTTGCGGAACAGGGGGAAGCGCCCCTGCTTCACGAGTCGCAGCAGGCGGGGCAGCAGGACCGCATCGTCCGGCCCGACGATGGCGCGCGGACGCAGGGAGACCGTGCGGAAGCCCGGTGCGTCGGCGGCCCGCACCAGCCGTTCCGCCTCGCCCTTGGTGCGGGCGTAGGCGTTCAACGGGCGCGGGTTGGGTGCGCTCGCCTCGGTGAGGTTCGTCTGGTCGCCCCAGCGGGCGAAGATCGAGGGCGAGGAGACGAAGATGAAGCCGTCCGCCCCGCCGCGTCGGGCGGCGTCCAGCAGGCGGCGGGTCAGCTCGACATTGGCGCGGTCGAACTCGGCCTCGGGCCCCCAGGGGCTGGACAGGCCCGCGGCGTGGAAGACCACGTCAATGTCGCGGCAGGCGTCTTCGGTCTGCTCCAGCAGGTCGCCGCCGAACGGCTCCGCGCCCATGGCCTTGAGTCGGGCCAGCGTCTCCGGCTTCCGGCCGGAGCCGCGCACGGCGTAGCCGGCGTCCAGCAGGGCCCGGACCAGCGACAGGCCGAGGCCTCCGGTGGCCCCGGTGACCAGCGCCCGTCGCGTCACGGCTTCGTCGCCCGCGCCGCCAGCACATCCAGCACATCCTGCAGCTTCAGGCCGCGCGCGTGCAGGAGGACCAGCAGGTGGTAGACCAGGTCGGCGGCCTCGGACGCCAGCTCCTCGTCCGGTCCGGCGGCGCCGGCCAGTGCGGTTTCGACCCCCTCCTCGCCGACTTTCTGGGCCACCCGCTTCGGGCCCTGGGCCAGCAGACGGGCGGTCCAGCTTTCGGTCGGATCGGCGGCGGCGCGGATGGCGATGGTCTGTTCCAGCCGGGCAAGGCGACCGACGCCCGGCGCATCCTCGTCGCCGAAACAGCTGACACGGTTCAGGTGGCAGGCGTTGCCGACCGGGCGGACCTTCAGCACCAGGGCGTCGCTGTCGCAGTCCGGCGTGATCGAGACGACGTGCAGCCGGTCGCCCGACGTCTCGCCCTTGCGCCAGCGCCCGCCGCGCGACCGCGAGAAGAAGGTCGCCTCTCCGCTCTCGATCGTCTCGTCGAAGGCGGCGCGATCCATGTAGGCGAGGGTCAGCACCTGCAGGGTCGCGGCATCCTGCACCACGACCGGGATCAGGCCGTCGCCCTTGGCGAAGTCGAGGGTGTTCGGATCGATCATGGTCTCACCTCGATGCCGGATCGGATCAGGAAGGCTTTCAGCTCGGGAATGGGCAGGGTCCCGGTGTGGAAGACGCTGGCGGCCAGGGCGCCGGAGACGTCGGCCTGCTCGAACACGTCGCGGAAATGCTCGGCCGATCCCGCCCCGCCCGAGGCGACCAGCGGTATGGTCAGGCGCGCGCGGGCCTCGGCCAGCTGAGCCACGTCATAGCCCTTGCGGACGCCGTCCTCATCCATGCAGTTCAGCACGATCTCGCCGGCGCCGAGCCGTTGCGCCTCGACGATCCACTCCAGGGTCCGGCGGCCCGAGCCGCGGCTGGCGGCGGCGTCGCCGGTGTACTGGTGCACGACCCAGTCCTCGCCGGCGCGTTTGGAGTCCACGCCGACCACCACGCACTGCGAGCCCAGCCGGTCGGCCATTTCGGCGATCAGCTCGGGGCGTTCCAGGGCGGGGGAGTTGATCGAGACCTTGTCCGCCCCGTGGTCGAGGCACAGCGCCGCCTGTTCGACCGTGCGGATGCCGCCGGCGACGCAGAACGGGATATCGAGCAAGCGGGCGATGTCGCGCACCCAGCCGTAGTCCAGCGTCCGGCCCTGCGGGCTGGCGGTGATGTCGTAGAAGACCAGCTCGTCCGCGCCCTGGTCGCGATAGCGGGCGGCCAGTTCGGCGGCGTCGCCCATGTCGCGGTGGCCCTCGAAGCGGACGCCCTTCACGACCCGCCCGTCCTTCACGTCGAGGCAGGGGATAATCCGGCGGGCGGTCATGCGCGGGCGGTCTCCAGCGCCTGTTCGACGGTGAACCGGCCCTCGTAGAGCGCGCGTCCGATGATCGCGCCGGACGCTCCGACCGAACGCGCGCCGGTCAGGTCGTTGAGCTCTGCGATTCCGCCCGAGGCCTGGAGCCACAGATCCGGGCGGCGCAGGTGGATCTCGGCCAGCAGGTCAAGATTCGGCCCGGTCAGGGCGCCGTCCCGGCCCACGTCGGTGACCAGAAGGTGTTTCGCCGTCCCGACCGGATAGCGGTCCAGCGCGGTCCACAGGTCGACGTCGGCGGCCTCGGTCCAGCCCTTCAGGGCCGGCACATAGCGGTCGCCGTCAGCCTTGACGTCGATGGCCAGGGTGATGCGGTCGGCGCCGAACCGGGCGATCCAGGCCAGCACCTTATCGGGCCGGCTGACCGCCAGCGAGCCGACGACAACCCGGCTGACACCGGCGTCCAGAAGTCGCGCCACGTCATCGACGCTGCGCACGCCGCCGCCGCACTGGACGCGGATATCGATGGCGGTCGCCAGTTCGCCGATCAGGGCGTGCTGGACCGCGCGGCCCGCCTCGGCCCCGTCCAGATCGACGATATGGGCCCAGGTCGCGCCCGCAGCCCGGAAGGCCGCCAGCCGCTTGGCCGGGGCGTCGTCATAGTGGGTCACCTGGTCGAACATGCCGTGCATCAGGCGCACGCATTGTCCGTCGCGCAGGTCGATGGCCGGATAGACGATCATGCGTCCAGCTCCAGGAAGTTTTTCAGGATGCGGGCGCCGGCCTTGGCCGAACGCTCGGGGTGGAACTGGCAGCCCCACCGGTTGCCTTGCCGGACGACCGCGGGCACCACGCCGCCGTAGTCCGCGCGGGCCAGGGTGGCGGGGCCGTCGGGACAGACGAAGCCGTGCACGAAATAGGCCCAGTCGTCGTCACCGACGCCGTCGAGCAGCGGATCGGTCTGTACGACCTCCAGTCGGGACCAGCCCATGTGCGGCACCGGCCGCGACGGCCCCGGCTCCAGCCTGCGGACCCGCCCCGGGATCAGGCCGAGCAGGGGCGTGCCGCCGCCCTCGTCGCTGTCGGTGAAGAGCAGTTGCTGGCCCAGACAGACGCCGAGCAGGGGGCGGGAGAAGGACCGGATGGCTTCGGTCAGACCCAGTTGGTCCAGCCGGCTCATGGCGTAGCCGGCCTGTCCGACGCCGGGCAGGATCAACCGTTCCGCCTCGGACAGGTCGACCGGGTCGCTGGTCAGGCGCACCGCCGCGCCCAGCCGCTCCAGCGCGAACTGCACCGAGGCGACGTTGCCGGCGCCGTACGTCAGGATGGTGACGGATTTCACAGCACCCCCTTGGTGCTGGGCACGGCTTCGCCCTCGATCCGGATCGCCTGCCGCAGGGCGCGGCCGAAGGCCTTGTAGGCGGCCTCCGTCTTGTGGTGGTCGTCCTCGCCCTTGACCGAGACGTGGATCGCCGCGCCCAGATGCTCCGCCAGCGAACGGAAGACGTGGGCTGTCAGGTCCGTGCGGTAGTCGCCGATGAAGGGGGTGTCGAAGGTTCCTTCGAACACCGGGTAGGGGCGCCCCGACAGGTCGATCGACACCTGCGCCTCCGCCTCATCCATGGGCAGGACGAAGCCGTAACGGGCGATGCCGCGCCGCTCGCCCAGCGCCTGCTTCAGCGCCTGACCCAGGGCGATGGCGCTGTCCTCTATCGTGTGGTGCGGATCGGTGTGCAGGTCGCCCTCGCAGGACAGGCTGAGGGAGAAGCCGCCGTGCGCCGCGATCTGCTCCAGCATATGGTCGAAGAAGCCGACCCCGGTCGCGATGGTCACCGGCGCCGCGGCGTCCAGGTCGACGGCGCAGACGATACGGGTTTCCCTGGTGTCCCGGACGGCCTGGCCGGTGCGGTTCGGGCGGGCCTTCGCGGGGGCGAGGTCCAGGGCGATCAGCAGACGGTCGTTGATCCCGGCCCGGGCCGACACCGGCAGACGCAGGCGATCGCCCGCGAGCTCCGCCGCGACCCCGAAGCGGGTCAGGGTGGCCAGAACGGCCTCGGGATTCGCCGGTCGCGTCATCAGGACCGGTCCGAAGCCGGGCTCGACCGTCATTTCACGCGACAGGGCCCGGATCATCCGCTCGCGCTCGCCGCGCACGGCCTCCAGACGCGCCTTCGTCTCGATCAGGCGCGAGGGATCAAGGGCCTGGAGCGCCAGACGCACCGACACTTCCGGCAGGGCATAGGGCTCCAGCACCGCGGCCAGCCGCTCGAGCGTCGCCGGCTGTCCGATCGCCGCGCCGACCCGCGCCCCGGCCAGACCGTAGGCCATGGAGAGGCTGCGCAGGACGATCAGGTTCGGCTGGTCAGCCACGGCCTCCACCGCCGAGGCGGCGTCGGCGTACTCGGCCATGCCCTCGTCGACGACCAGCAGGGCCGGGGCGACGCGGGCGGCCATTTCGGCGACCGCCTCGGGCGAGCCGAGCGCGCGCAGGATGACGGCGCCGGTCGCGCCGGTTCCGGGCCGGTACAAGGCGGCGAGCGAGCGATAGGGCTCGGCGTCCGGCGCCTCGACCTGCAGCCCGTCGCGGGCGGCCAGCCGGTACACCAGTTCCAGCCCGTGGGTCAGGCCGCGCACCGGCAGCACCTGTCCGGCGGGGACGGCGTAGATTTCGGCCATGCGGGCGGCGAGGGCTCCCGGCGCGGCGGGATAGCGATCCAGTCCATCGCCGCCGGCCACGAGCGGGGCGAAGGGCGCGGGGAGATTTTTCATTGGCTCGACCTCAGGTCGGCGGCGCGGGCGTGCGCCTCCAGTCCTTCCATCCGCGCCAGCTGCGCCGCGATCGGCGCGAGCGCCGCGGCGCCGGCCGCGGACACGGACTGGATCGACATCGACGTCATGAAGCTGGCGGTGGTGACGCCGCCCATGGTCCGCGCCCCGCCGTCGGTCGGCAGGACGTGGCTGGGGCCGGCGGCGTAGTCGCCCAGGGTCTCGGCGGCGTTCGGGCCGACGAAAACCGCCCCCGCGGCGGTGATCCGCTCGGCCCACTGCTCGGCGTCGAGCGTCTGGATGGCGAGGTGTTCCGGGCCGTAGAGGTTGGAGACCTCGCAGGCCTGGGCGACGTCCTTCACCCGGATGACCCGGCCTTCGGCCAGGGCGGCGCGGGCGATGTCCGCCCGGGGCAGGGTTTCCAGCTGAAGCTCCAGCTCCTGCTGGACGGCCTCGATCAGGCCGCGGCTGTCAGAGACCAGCAGCACCTGGGCGTCCGGGTCGTGCTCGGCCTGGCTCAGCAGGTCGGCGGCGGCGACCACGGCGTCCGCGTCACGGTCGGCGATGACCAGAAGTTCGGACGGTCCCGCCGGCATGTCGACGGACGGGCCGCCGGGCAGGGCGGAGGCCTGCTTCTTCGCCTCCGCCACCCAGGCGTTGCCCGGCCCGAACAGCTTGGCCACGGGCTCGATCTCGCCGTCGTCGAAGGTCGCCCCGAAGGTCAGGGCGGCGATGGCCTGGGCCCCGCCGATCAGCCACAGGTCCTCCAGTCCCGCCTCGGCGGCGGCGACGATCATGGCCGGGTGCGGCTGCCCGTCCCGGGAGGGCGGCGTCACGGCGACGCGACGTCGGACGCCCGCCACCTGCGCGGGGATGGCCAGCATCAGCAGGGAGGAGAACAGGGGCGCGGTTCCGCCCGGCACATAGAGGCCGGCGGACTCCAGCGGGCGCCAGGCGATGCGCGAGCGAACACCCGGCCGGGTCTCGACCCAGTCGCCGTCATCGGGCCGGGTGGCCTGGTGGAAGATGCGAATATTCTCGGCGGCGATCTTCAGCGCCCGGGTCGCCGCGGGCGGCAGGGCCGCGCGGGCCTCGGCCTCCAGCGCCGGGGTGATGGCGATGCGGCGTGGCGCGGCGCCGTCCAGCTTCAGGCTCCAGTCCGTCACGGCGGCGCCGCCCCGCGTCCGGACGTCGTCCAGGATGGCGCGCACGCCGTCCGTGACCGTGGTCTCGGTCCGCCGCGTCGGACGCGCGAGGGCGGCGCGACGGCCGTCCGCGTCGAGGGCGTTCCAGTCGAGGATGTCTCCAAGCAGCCGGGTCATCACATCATCTTCTCGATCGGGAGAACCAGGATGGCCGAGGCGCCGGCCTCCTTCAGCTTTTCGAGTGTCTCCCAGAAGACGGCTTCCTGGCAGACGGCGTGCACGGCGACGGCGTCGTCCCGGCCGGACAGGGGCATGACCGTCGGCGCGCCGGCGCCGGGCAGGATGGCGGTGATCCGGTCCAGGGCGGCGCGCGGGGCGTTGAGCATGACGTATTTGGCGCCCTGCGAGGCGACCACGCCGCTCATCCGTTCGATGATGCTGTCCAGCAGCTCCGCCAGCCGGGGCTCGGGCGAGACCGGCGAGCGGATCAGGACGGCCTGCGATTCCAGCACCGTGTCACGGGCCGACAGGCCGTTGGCCTCGATCGTCGCTCCCGTCGAGACGAGGTCGCAGATGGCGTGGGCCAGCTTGAGCCGGGGGGCGACCTCGACCGCGCCGCGCATGGTGACGATGTCGGCGCTGACGCCCTGAGCCTCCAGGTAGCGACGCAGGATCCGGGGATAGGAGGTGGCGATCCGCTTGCCGTCCAGCGAGGCCGGGCCCGCATAGTCGAGCGTGGGCGGGACGGCGATCTTCAGGGTGCAGCGACCGAAGCCCAGCGGCATGATCACCTGCGCGGTCGGCCCGCCGTTGCGGCCTTCCTCGAGCACATTCTCTCCGACGATGCCCAGGTCGCAGACGCCGTCGGCGACGAAGGTGGGAATGTCGTCATCCCGCACCCGCAGCAGGTCGATCGGATAGTTCTCGACGCGATAGAGCAGGTCGTTGTTGCCCTTCACCACGCGCAATCCGGCGTCACGCACCAGATCAAGGCTGCGCTCGGACAGGCGACCGGATTTCTGGACGGCGATGCGCAGCCGGCCTTCAACAGTACTCATGGTCTCAACTCAGGCTTTCAGTCGGTCCAGCACCAGGCGGTAGCCCTGATGCGGCATTTCTTTGAGGAAGCGCGCGACGCGCACGACGGTGGTGGGGCTGGCCTCCGCCTCGGCGGCGATCTCGCGATACGACTTGCCTCCGGCGTCCAGCAGGCGGGCGACCGCCCAACGCTCGGTGAAGGCGCGCAGCTCTGCGGGGGTGCAGAGGTCGGCCAGAAACGCGTCCACCTCCTCACGCGTTTCCAGCGTCAGGAGGGCGTCGTGAAGGGCGTCGCGGGCGGTCGGTGTCGGCATGCGCGTTCCAATATGCTGTAACAGTAGAACGCGCAAGCGCATTCTGTAGCGGCGTCGGGCGACACCATGACTTGCCAAACGCGCGGTATGTCGCCGATAGTTAGCGCTAACATCCGCCCGCCAACGGGACGGAAGGCGCGGCCAGACCGGCCGCGCAGAACAAGAAAATCTCCCGGGGGGAACCCAATGCTGCGTACCGTTTCCGTTCTCGCGCTGACGCTCGCCATCGCTCAGCCGGCCTTCGCCCAGACGCCGCCGCCCGTGCCGGAGGCGTCCCGCGCCCATCCGGCGAACTGGCCGCAGGCGTCGTCGCCCGACGCCATGAGCGACGCCCGGACCGAGGCCTTCGTCGCCGACCTGCTGGCCCGCATGACGGTCGAGGAGAAGGTCGGCCAGACCATCCAGGCCGACATCGCCTCGATCAAGCCCGAGGACCTGCTGACCTATCCGCTGGGCTCCATTCTTGCGGGCGGCAATTCCTCGCCCGGCGGGGATGAGCGCGCGTCGCCGCAGGCCTGGGTCGATCTGGCCCGCGCCTTCCGCGCCGCCGCCGCCGCCCGCCCGGGCGCCCGCGTGCCGCTGATCTACGGCATCGACGCCGTGCATGGGCACAACAACGTCGTCGGCGCGACCATCTTCCCGCACAACATCGGCCTGGGCGCCGCGCGCGATCCCGACCTGATCAGCCGCATCGGCGAAGCGACCGCGCTGGAAGTCGCCGTCACCGGCGCCGACTGGACGTTCGGCCCGACCCTGGCCGTGCCGCGCGATGATCGCTGGGGCCGGTCCTACGAAGGCTATGCCGAGGACCCCGAGGTCCAGCGCAGCTACGCCGGTCCCATGACCCTGGGGCTTCAGGGCGAACTGTCCCCGGACCACCCCCTGGCCCCCGGCCGGATCGCCGGCTCGGCCAAGCATTTCCTCGCCGACGGCGGCACGCACAACGGCAAGGACCAGGGCGACTTCATCGGCTCCGAACAGGAGCTGATCGACATCCATCTGGGCGGCTACGTCCAGGCGATCGACGCGGGCGTCCTGTCGGTCATGGCCAGCTTCTCCAGCTGGAACGGGTTCAAGCATTCGGGCAATTCGACCATCCTGCGCGACGTCCTGCACGGGCCGCTGGGCTTCGACGGCTTCGTGGTCTCGGACTGGAACGCCCACGGCCAGCTGCCGGGCTGTTCGAACGAAAGCTGCGCCGCCGCCTTCAACGCCGGCATCGACATGTTCATGGCGCCGGACAGCTGGAAGCCGTTGTACGAGAACACCCTGGCCCAGGTTCGCTCGGGCGAGATCAGCATGGCCCGTCTCGATGAGGCCGTGACCCGTATCCTGCGCGCCAAGGTCAAGGCCGGCCTGTTCGGCTCGGCCTATGAGGTCGAGGGCCGCTTCGAGCATCTCGGCTCGCCCGCCCACCGCGCCCTGGCCCGCGAGGCCGTGCGCGAGTCGCTGGTGCTGCTGAAGAACGAGGGTTCCGTGCTGCCGATCCGCGCGGGCGCCCATGTGCTGGTGGCCGGAACCGCAGCCGACGACATCGGTCAGGCGTCCGGCGGGTGGACCCTGACCTGGCAGGGTACGGGCAACACCAATGCCGATTTCCCCAACGGCCAGTCGATCTGGAGCGGCATCAGTGAAGCCGTCACCGAAGGCGGCGGCTCGGCGACCCTGAGCGCCGACGGCTCCTTCACCCGGAAGCCGGACGTGGCCATCGTCGTCTTCGGCGAGACGCCCTATGCCGAGTTCCAGGGCGATGTGGACACCCTCGACTTCGTCCCGACCGAGCCGCTGGAGACCCTGCGTCGCCTGAAGGCCGCGGGCATCCCGACCGTCGCCGTCTTCCTGTCGGGCCGTCCGATGTGGGTGAACCCGGAGCTGAACCAGTCGGACGCCTTCGTGGCCGCCTGGCTGCCGGGGACCGAGGGCGGGGGCGTCGCCGACGTCCTGATCGGCGACCGCGACGGCAAGGCCCGCCACGACTTCCGCGGGACCCTGTCCTTCTCCTGGCCCCGGAACGCCGCGGGCGTTCCGCTGAACCGTGGGCAGGCTGACTACGATCCCCAGTTCGCCTACGGCTACGGCCTGACCTACGCGCGGGGCGGCGCCGTGCCGGTCCTGTCCGAGGACTCCGGCGTCAGCGGCGAAACCTCCGTGGTCGACCGCTACTTCGTCTCGGGCCAGTTCGTCTCGCCCTGGTCGCTGTTGCTGAACGACGCCGGCGGTCAGGCCAAGCCGACCCTCGGACAGGGCGGGGTCAGCCCGCGCGGCGCGATCGAGGCCTTTGTGGTGGATGACCGGGCGCAGGAAAGCGCCCGTCAGTTCCGCTGGAACGGCTCGGGCCGCGGCGACGCCCAGATCTGGGGCAGCGCGGTCGACCTGACGCGTCAGTCCAACGGCGAGATGGCGCTGAGCTTCCGCTACCGCGTCGACGCCCGTCCGGCCTCGTCCGTGTCCCTGAACCTCCAGGGCGGTGCGGTCGACATGACCTCGATCTTCAACAGCGCCCCGATCGGGGAGTGGCAGTCGGTGAAGATCCGCCTGTCCTGCTTCGGCGAGGCCGGGGCCAACCTCGGCAATGTCGAGACGCCGTTCCAGCTCGCCACAGCCGGCGCCTTCACGGTCTCCGTCTCGGAGGTGCGGTTGGCGTCGAACGAGAACGACACGGTCTGTCCCGCCCGCTAGGGGCGGCTTCCGGACTGTCCTCAAGGGGCGGTTGCGCTGCAGCCGCCCCTTTTGCCGTCCGGCCGACGCGGCCTAGAAGACGGTATGGCGAAACGTCCCTCCGGCCCGAAGAAAACCCTGACCGCGCCCAATCTGGCCGCCCTCGGCGCCGACCGGCTGGCGGGGTTGTTGATGGAGGTGGCCGGCGGGGACGCCCTGTGGAAGCGGCGGCTGCGGATGGAGCTGGCGGGAGAGGTCGGCGCCGCCGATCTGGCGCTGGAGCTGGACAAGCGGCTGACGTCGCTCGGCGACAGCCGGGTCCGCGTCTCGTGGCGCAAGCGGCCCGAGCTGATCCGCGACCTGCAGAGCCTGCGTCGGATGATCGTGGACCGTCTGGCCCCGCTCGACGCCCGTCTGGCCTTCGACCGCATGGTGAGCTGGTTCGATCTCTATCCGGGCCTGACCGCCCGGGTGAAGGATCCCAAGGGCGAACTGGGGCTGCTGTTTGACGGCGCGACCGGCGAACTGGCGGCGCTGGCGTCCGCGCTGGGGCCCGAGGGGGCGGCTCCGGTGCTGTCGGACGCGCTCGCGACCCGACTTTCGGAGTGGGCTTCCTGGATCGGGCGGGGCGTCGGCGACCTGAGCCCGGCCGTGGCCGCCGCCGTGCTGGCGGCGCTGACGACGGACAAGCCGCGCCCGATCGGGCGGCTGGCCCTGGTGGTCCGCAAGCTGGCCGAGCGCAGCGGCGATCTGGACGCCTGGATCAGCGCCATTCCGGATGATGATCGCACCCGACCCGAGGTCGGGTCGGTGATGGCCCTGCGTCTGGCCGCCGCCGGTCGGCCGGGGGCCGCGAGGGCGGCGCTGGAGGCGTCCCGGACGCCGACGCCCGAGGAACGCTGGCTGAACGCCGAGATCGCGGTGCTGGAGGCAGAGGGGCGTGCGACGGAAGCCGATGAGGCGCGCTGGATGCTGTTCGAGCGCACCCTGTCGCCAGACGCCCTGCGCGCCGCCGTCGCCCGCCTGCCGGACTTCGAGGATGTGGTCGCGCTGGACCGGGCCTTCGCCCATGCCGCCGGCTATTTCGATCCGGTGAAGGGACTGGCCTTCCTGATGAACTGGCCCGCCCTGCGTGAGGCGGCGGACATGATCGAGACGCGGGCGGCGGAGCTGCGCGGCGGGCATGAGGACACCGCCCTGTGGGCCGCGCGCCTGTCCGCGCGCCATCCCCGGGCGGCGCTGATCCTTCTGCGGGCGCGGGCGCGGACGCTGGTGCGTCTGGGCGGCGATCTGGACGAGGAGGTCGTGGGCCTGATCCATGAGGCTGAAAGTCTGGCGACGCTGACCGGCGACGACGGTCACGCCGCCTTCGTCTCCGGCCTGCGCAGGGATGTGGGGACGGGGCGCCTGCTTCGCCGCTGACCGTCCGGTCAGAGGACGGAGTGCAGGACCGCCTCGCCGGCCACGGCGCTCTCGAACCGGGCCCCGCAACCCTCCCTCGGCGCCCAGGCGGTGAGCCGGCTGTCGGCCGCTTCCCGTTCCCGCACGGCTGCGACCAGCTGTTCGGCGACGCTCTCCGGGTCGATCAGGTCGAAGGCGGTCACCCAGCGGATCACCGCCACCTCGGCGCCGTCCGCCGACCGGGTGATCATGTAACGCAGCAGGGCCCGCGCCGTCGTCCCGCGGAAGGCGGCGAAGGTGCCTTCCTCGGTGTCCGGCCGGGTCAGCTGGCGGGTCCAGTCCGGCAGGGTCAGGGACGGATCGTACAGCCGCGCCAACGCAAAGGTCGGCAGGGCGTCGTCCGGTGTCAGCATGCGCACGTCCAGAAGCATGCCCGACCTCTGCACGGTCGGAACGTCGCATGCCTTGATTTCGGTCAATCCCGGTTTGATTTGAACGACCCGCCGGTCGTAAGCTGTGCGTCTCCCATGCTTGAACTGCGCACCCTCCCTACCGACTGCGCCAAACGGCGAAACGAAGCGGCCTGCGCCGGCTGCGGTGCGCGGGCGTTCAGCGTCTGCGGCAGCCTGCAGCCGACGGACCTCGCGCGGCTGGACGCCATCGTTGAGCGGACTGCGCTCAAGGCCGGCGACAGTCTGACCCGCGAGGGCGATCCGGCGACGCATGTGTTCAACATCACCTCGGGCTCGGTGCGGGTGTACAAGCTGCTGCCGGACGGCCGGCGCCAGATCACCGGCTTCCTTTTCGCCGGGGACTTCGTCGGTCTGGCCAGCGGCTCGGACTACGCCTTCGCCGCCGAGGCGATCGAGGACGTGACCCTCTGCCGGTTCCGGAAGACTGAATACCGGGCGCTGATCCGGGAGCTTCCGGCGCTGGAAGAGGCCCTGCTGGACCGCGCCACCCATGAGCTCGCCGCGGCGCAGAACCAGATGCTGCTGCTGGGACGCAAGCGGGCGCAGGAGCGGATCGCTTCCTTCCTGCTGGACCTGCCCGCGCGTGACCCGATCCGCCCGCGGACCGAGGGGCATATCCACCTGCCCATGACCCGGTCCGAGATCGCCGACTATCTCGGTCTGACGATCGAGACCGTCAGCCGTGAGCTGAGCAAGCTGAAGACCGCCGGCGTGGTGCGCCTGCTGTCTCTGAACGAGCTGCTCGTTCTTCAGCCGGATCGGCTGAGAGACCTCGCGGAAGGCCTGGACTAGGCCACGCTCGACAGGCGGTCCGGCGTCATCCGCACGCGACCGTCCGGCTCAAGCCCCTCAACCCGGACCTGCAGCGGGCACAACCGCATCGGGGCCAGACGGTGGCTCACCAGAATCAGCCCCTGTCCGCCGGCGGCGAGACGTCGATCCAACGCCGCCAGCACCCGCGCTTCCGTTTCGGCGTCCAGTCCTTCGGTCGGTTCATCCAGCACCAGCCAGGGCGCGGTCCTCAGGAAGGCGCGGGCCAGTCCCAGCCGTCGCCGTTCGCCGCCGGACAGCCGTTCGCCGTTCGGGCCGACGGGGGCATCGAGGCCCTGCGGCTCGGCGCGCACCCGGTCGGCCAGCTGGGCGTCCTCCAGGGCGGCCCAGAGCGCCGCCTCGTCCGCCGGACCGGCCAGCAGCAGATTGCGCCGCCAGCTGTCGTCCAGCAGCCGGACGTCCTGGGCCGCATAGGCGAACAGGGGGCGTCGCAGGTCCGGGGTGATTTCCGCCAGGTCGACTCCGCCCAGCGCAGCCTCATCCGGGAGGGCGTCGCGCAGACCGCACAGCCGCTCGATCAGGCTGGTCTTTCCGGCGCCGGACGGACCGTACAGGCCGATGCGGGCCGGCGGCGTCAGCCGCTGATCCAGCGTGTTCAGGACAAGGTCCGCTCCGTCGGGGGCGCGGCCGTGCTGGATGGAGGCGGCGGGCAGGGCGGCGTCCAGCCTGTCCAGCGCTTCCTCGGCGCGTCCATTCAGATGCAGGGCCCCGGTCAGGCCGGCGGCGGACTCGATCCCCATGACGGCGGCGAGGGCGGCGAGGGCGATCATCGGCTGCTCCGCGCTGCGCGCCGCGAGGACCACGCCGGTCAGGGTCAGGGCGGTCGCCGCCGCCTGCCAGGCCGCCATCCAGCCTCCGGCGCGGGCGAGAGCGATCTGGGCGCGATCGGACGCCGCCGCCGCCCCGGCGACTTCCTGGACGGCCCAGTCGTCCAGTCCGTAGGCCTTGAGCTCCGGCGACGCGGCCTCCAGGGCGGACAGGCGGGACTTCAGCGCCCCGACAGCGGTCTGCGCCGCCCGGCCCGCGGGCGCCGAGACGGCTCGCGCGAGGATCAGGCCGCCCACGCCGGTCACCGCGACGCCCGCCACGAGCGCGACCCCGGCCAGAGGACTGGCGATCGTCGCCAACACCGCGGCGGTCGCGAGACCGGCGCCGAGGCTCCAGGTCGCCGACCGGCGGATGAAGACCGTCTGGATGGCGTCGATGTCCTGCACCAGACGCGCGGACAGCTCTCCCGAAGACAGGGTCAGGGTCTGCCGGACCGGGCCGGCGGCGAGGGCGTCGAACAGCTGGGGCCGCAGGCGGGCGAGCGCCTTCAGGGCCGCCTCATGGCCCGCCACCCGCTCGATATAGCGGGCTCCGGTGCGCAGGATGGCGAGCAGGCGGATGATGGCGCTCGGCATCATGTAGTTGAACGCCTGGGCGGCCGCGGCGCCGGCGGCGCCGGCCAGCGCGGCTCCGGTCAGGAACCAGCCCGACAGGCCCAGCAGGCCGACGGCGGCGATCGAGACCAGGGCCCCGGCCGCCGCGGCCAGACGCAGCCGGTCGCGCTGAACCCGGCGCTGTTCGAGGACCAGATCGCGGATGTGGGCGTGCGGCTTCACAGGCGCACCACCCGGTCCGCGAGGCCGGCCACGGCGTCCGAATGGGTGGCGATCAGCGTGGTGCGCCCCTGCGCGGCGGTGCGGATGACCGCCAGCATCGCCTGCTCGGATCCAGGGTCCAGATTGGCGGTGGGCTCGTCCAGCAGAAGGATCGGCGCCCGCTTCAGGATCGCCCGGGCGAGGCCGAGGCGACGGCGTTCGCCTCCGGACAGACCGCCCCCCCGCTCGTCGATGGGGCGATCGAGATCCGCGGTCAGTCCCGCGGCGCGCGCGGCCATCTCCAGACGTCCCGGGCAGGCGGACGGGTCCGCGACGGCGATGTTCTGCGCGAGCGTGCCGGGGACCACGACGGGGGCCTGCCCCGCCCAGGCCACCTGTCCGGCCAGGCCGGCGCTCCGGCTCAGCGGGATATCGTCGATCCGGACCTCGCCGTCGCTCAACGGCGCCATGCCCAGCAACAGGTGCAGCAGGCTGGACTTGCCGACCCCGCTGGCGCCCAGCAGGGCGACGGTTTCCCCCGGCGCGACGCTCAGGGTGAAGGCGTTCAGAACAGGCGGCCGGTCCGCGGCGTAGGCGATGGCGACGTTCTCGAACAGGATCGCCGGAGCCGCCTCGCCGGTCGGCGGGGCGGGCAGGGCGACCGGCTCCGGCGTGATCAGGGCCGGAACGGCGGCCTCGGCGGCCTGGCGGTCATGGTAGGCGGCGGCCAGGCGCCGCAGCGGCTGGTACACTTCCGGCGCCAGGGCCAGGACGAAGAAGGCCCGCGCGAGGTCCAGCTTTTCCGGAACCGGGAAGGGCAGCAGGCCCAGCAGGTTGAAGCCGCAGTAGACCGCGATCAGGGCCACGGCGAGGGCCGAGAAGAACTCCAGCACGCCGGACGAGATGAAGGCGATGCGCAGCACGCGGCTGGTGCGCTTCTCCAGTTCGTCCGCGCCGCGCGCGATCTCGGCGGTGGTGGCCGGTCCGGCCCCGAACGCCAGCACGGCGGGCAGGGCGCGCACCCGGTCGAGGAACAGGCCGCCCAGTCGCTCAAGCGCCTCGAACTGGCGTCGGCTTTCCCGGGCGGCGGCGGTGCCGGCCAGGATCATCCCGCAGATGAAGGGGAACAGGGTGAAGATCAGGACCCCGGCCGACACCGGGCTGGCGACGGCGGCGGCGGCGATGATCAGCAGCGGCGAAAGGGCCGCGGCCATCCGCAGCGGGGCGAAGCGGGAGAAGTAGCCGTCCAGGCCCTCGACGCCCTCGACGATGGCGGTCAGTCGTTGGGTGGAGCGCCGGCCCCGGTTGAACAGGTCGGACAGCAGCCGCGTCCGCGCGTCGATCTTCACCGCCCGACCGGTGCGGGCGCCGACGATCACCGCGGCCTGCCCGATCAGTCCGCGCAGCAGCAGGCTGGCGACCGCCAGGCCGAGCCACGGCAGGGCGTCGACGATCGAGGGAACGGCGTTGACGATGGCGAGCGACAGACCGGCGGCGAAGCCGATGGCGGGAAGGACGTCGGCCACGGCCAGCAGGGCCGCGACGGCGGCCAGTCGGCGGTGCGGTCGCCCGGCGCGCTTCAGCCAGGCGGCCGGCGAATCGGACGGGATCGGCGCGGCGGTCATCACACTACTCCAACGCTCTTTGGCGACGGGACGCCACCGGACAAAGCGCCGCCCGACGCCCGACCGAGACAATGCGTCCCATTAAATTCACGGCTGTACGGGAGCTTTGATCGAAATCAAGGCGGGTGCCCCGTCACGATTCTAGGGCACAGTTAAACGCCGGTCGTCGTGCCCGGCGCCTTGGAGCATTGCCATGATCGACCTGGCGGTCGTCGACCTCTCCCGGCTGCAGTTCGCACTGACAGCCCTCTATCACTTCCTGTTCGTGCCCCTGACGCTGGGCCTGTCGTTCATGCTGGTCATCATGGAGTCGATCTATGTGATGACCCGCCGGCCGATCTGGCGGACCATTACCCGCTTCTGGGGCGTGCTGTTCGGCATCAACTTCGTCCTCGGCGTCGCCACCGGCATCACCATGGAGTTCCAGTTCGGCATGAACTGGAGCTATTACAGCCACTACGTCGGCGACATCTTCGGGGCCCCGCTGGCCATCGAAGGGCTGATGGCCTTCTTCCTTGAGGCCACCTTCGTCGGGTTGATGTTCTTCGGCTGGGACAAGCTGAAGCCGCACGCCCACCTGTTCGTCACCTTCATGGTGGCGCTGGGCACCAACCTGTCGGCCCTGTGGATCCTGATCGCCAACGGCTGGATGCAGAACCCGGTCGGCGCCGCCTTCAACCCGGACACCATGCGGATGGAGGTCACCGACTTCATGGCGGTGCTGTTCAACCCGGTCGCCCAGGCCAAGTTCGTGCACACCGTCAGCGCCGGCTATGTCTGCGCCTCCGTCTTCGTGCTCGGCGTGTCGGCCTTCTACCTGCTCCGCAACAAGCACGTCGGCTTCGCCAAGCGCTCGATGACCGTCGCCGCCGCCTTCGGCCTGGCCTCGGCCCTGTCCGTCGTCGTGCTGGGCGACCAGTCCGGCTACGCCCTGACCGACAACCAGAAAATGAAGCTGGCCGCGCTTGAGGCCATGTGGCGGACCGAGCCGGCCCCGGCCGGCCTGACCCTGGTCGGCATCCCCAGCATGGAGGACCGCACCACCCACTACGGCGTGCATGTGCCGTGGGTCATGGGCCTGATCGCCACCCGCACCATCGACAAGCCGGTGGAGGGCATCTTCGAACTGGTCGCCACGGCCGAAACGCGGATCGAGTCCGGGGTTATCGCCTATGACGCCCTGCAGAAGGTCAAGGCCGATCCGCAGGACATGGCCGCCCGCGGCGTCTTCGAGACCCACCGTCGCGACCTGGGCTACGGCCTGCTGCTGAAGCGCCACGTCGCGGACCCGCGCCAGGCGACGCCCGAACTGATCCGTCAGACGGCCTGGGAGACGGTGCCGAACGTGCCGGTCCTGTTCTGGAGCTTCCGCGTCATGGCCGGGGTCGGGATGTTCCTCATCGCCCTGTTCGCCACCGCCTTCGTGCTGTGCACCCTGCGCAAGCACCAGACGAAGTGGTTCCTGCGCATCGCCGTCCTGGCCATCCCCCTGCCGTGGATCGCCATCGAATTCGGCTGGATCCTGGCCGAGTTCGGTCGCCAGCCGTGGGCGGTTGAAGGGGTCCTGCCGACCTTCCTCGGCGCCTCCAGCCTGACCGTGCCCCAGCTGTGGGCCACCATCGTCGGCTTCACCCTGCTGTACGGCACGCTCGCGGTCGTCGAGGTGAAGCTGATGCTCCACGCCATCAAGAAGGGGCCGTTCCACGAGCAGGAAACGTTCGGCGAAACCGACCCCGAGCAGCCCGGCGAGCGCGCCCCCGCGCCGGCCGTGGCCTGATCCAGACCTTCAGGACATCCGATCATGGAACTTCCTATCGACTTCGCCACGCTCCGCCTGATCTGGTGGGGACTGCTGGGCGTGCTGCTGATCGCCTTCGCCCTGACGGACGGGTTCGATCTCGGCGTCGGCGCCCTCCTGCCCTTCGTCGCAAAGACCGATGAAGAGCGCCGCATGGTGATCAACACCGTCGGCGCCACCTGGGAAGGCAATCAGGTGTGGTTCATCCTCGGCGGGGGCGCGATCTTCGCGGCCTGGCCCTTCGTCTACGCCGTCAGCTTCTCGGGCTTCTACCTGGCCATGTTCCTGGTGTTGTCCGCCCTGATCCTGCGGCCGGTGTCGTTCAAATACCGCTCCAAGCGGGCGTCGAAGACCTGGCGCACGATCTGGGACTGGGGCCTGTTCATCGGCGGCTTCGTGCCCTCGCTGGTCTTCGGTGTGGCGGTCGGCAACGTCCTGCTGGGCGCGCCCTTCCACCTCGACGCCGATCTGCGCAGCTTCTACGACGGCAATCTTCTCGGCCTGTTCACCCCGTTCAGCCTGATCGCCGGCCTGCTGTCCGTCTGCATGCTGGTTCTCCACGGGGCCGCCTGGCTGTCCGTGAAGGCCGAGCAGGGACCGGTTCTGGAACGCGCCCGCCTGTACGGCACCATCGCCGGCGTGCTGGCCCTGGTCCTGTTCGCGGTCGGCGGCCTGTTCATCGCCTTCGGCGACATGGGCTTCCGGGTCACCGGCGCACTGGACCCCAACGGCTTCTCCAACCCGCTGCGGACGACGGTCGAGGCCGCGCCGGGCGCCTGGCTGGACAACTACAGCCGCTATCCGTGGATGATCATCGCCCCGGTGCTGGGCTTCGTCGGCGCCCTGGCCGGCCTGGCCGGCATGTGGCGCCGGTCCGCGCCCCTGGCGTTCGGCGGCTCCTCGGCCTCGGCGGTGGGGATCATCTCGACGGTCGGCCTGTCGATGTTCCCCTTCATCCTGCCGAGCTCGATCAATCCGCAGTCCAGCCTGACGGTCTGGAACGCCTCGTCCAGCCATCTGACGCTGTTCATCATGCTGATCTGCACGCTGATCTTCCTGCCGATCGTGCTGGCCTACACGGCCTGGGTCTACAAGGTCCTCTGGGGCCGCAGCTCGACCTCGGCCCTCAAGACCAACCCTGACCTGTACTGAGACCGAAGGAGTTCTGACCCATGTGGTATTTTGCCTGGATCCTCGGCCTCGGACTGGCGGTGGCCTTCGGCGTCCTGAACGGACTGTGGCACGAGTTCGCCCTGTTCAATGACGGTGACGCCGGCCTGTCCACCCCTGACGCGTCGGAAGAGGGCGATGTTCCCCTCTAGTCCCAAGGGCCTGACGACGCGGGCGCTGATCGAGCGCTACGACGCCCACGCCCCGCGTTACACCTCCTACCCGACGGCGGCGCAGTTCACGCCCGCCGTCGGCGCGGAGGACTGGGGACGCTGGCTGGAGGCCGCCGATCCCGATCGCGCGGTCTCCCTCTATCTCCACATCCCCTTCTGCAAGCGGCTGTGCTGGTACTGCGGCTGCAACACCCGCGCGGTGAACCGCGAAAGCGTGATCACCAGCTACGTCGACCTGCTGCTGCGAGAGGCCGACCTGGTCGTCGCGCGGATGGGGCGCCGCCCCCGGGTCGGCTCAATCCATTTCGGCGGCGGCACGCCGAACATGTTGCCGCCGGCGGAGCTGGAGCGGCTGCACGCCGGTCTGGCGGCCCGTTTTGACCTGACGGACTGCTTCGAGATCGCCGCCGAACTGGACCCCGAGGTGCTGACGCCGGATTGGGTCGAGGCCGCGGGCCGGATCGGGCTCAGCCGCGCCAGCCTGGGCGTTCAGGACCTGTCGCCCGAGGTGCAGGCGGCCGTGAACCGCCCCGAGCGGTTCGAGACCATCCAGTGGGCGGTGACGGCCCTGCGCGAGCAGGGGGTGACCTCGATCAATCTCGATCTCATGTACGGCCTGCCGCTGCAGACCATCGAGCATGTGGTCACCACCCTGGGTCTGGTGACGACCCTCAAGCCCGAACGGATCGCCCTGTTCGGCTACGCCCACGTGCCGTGGATGAAGCCGCACCAGAAGCTGATCCATGACGCGGATCTGCCCGGCGCCGAGGTCCGCTTCGCCCAGAGCCAGGCGGCGAGCCGCTACCTTGCCATGAAGGGCTGGCGGGCGATCGGCCTGGACCATTTCGCCCTGCCGCACGATTCGCTTGCGGCGGCTGACCGCGCCGGCCGGCTGCATCGCAACTTCCAGGGCTATACGACCGACGAGGCCGAGCTCCTGATCGGTCTGGGCGCCTCGGCCATCAGCCATGCGCCCGGCGGGTTCGCCCAGAACCATACCGTCGAACGTGACTGGCGCGCGGCGGTCCAACGGGGCGAGCTGCCCGTGGCGCGGGGCGTGGCCCTGACCGCGCGCGACGCCTTCATCGGCGAGATCATCGAGCGCCTGATGTGCGACTTCGCCGTCGATGTGCCCGCGCTGGCGCTCCGGCATGGGCGCGATATGACCGAGGTCGCCGGCGCCTGGCCCCTGCTGCGCCGGTTCGGTGAGGACGGGCTGGTCGCAATCGAGAGCGGTCGGGTCGCGGTGACCCCGCTCGGCCGTCCGTTCGTCCGCGCGGTCTGCGCGACGTTCGATCCGGACGCGGCGCGAATCCAGCAGCGCCACGCTCGGGTCGTCTGAATAAAAATACCCTTCACGGCTCAGGTTTGCGCTGGATCAAGGCTTCTCGTCCCGCTCAGGCGCATCACGCTTCCAAGACGCCCGCCAACGGCCGCATGAGGCGACCCCGGGCGTCGGGGATGACAGAGATGAAATTCAGGACCCTGATCCTCGCCGCCGCCGCTGCGACGGCCTTCGCCGCCCCGGCCATGGCCCAGACCGCCAACACCTGGGAAGCGCCCCGCAAGGGCGACTGGCTGGTCACCGGTCGCGTGACCGACGTCTTCTCGGGCGCAGACAACGCCATCGTGACCGCCGCGGGCGCCGACAGCGGTCTGCACGTCGATGTCGGCGACAGCGTCATGCCGACCCTCGGCTTCACCTACTTCCTGACCGACCACTTCGCCGTCGAGGCCATTCTCGGAACGACCCGGCATGAAATCCGCGCCCAGGGGGCCGGAACGGACGTCGCCGTGCACGAGACCTGGGTCCTGCCGCCGGTGGTCACCCTGCAATACCGTCCGCTGAGCGGCGGCCGCGTCAGCCCCTATGTCGGCGCGGGCATCAACTACATGCTGTTCTACAGCGGCGACGACAAGAACGGCTTCACTGTCGATCTGGACGACGGCTTCGGCTACGCCCTGCAGGCCGGGGCGGACATCGGCATCCAGGGCCCCTGGAGCGTGAACGTCGACGTCAAGAAGGTCTGGTTCAACACCGACGCGGACGTGAACAACGGCGCGCTGCGCAGCGATGTCGATCTCGATCCGTGGGTCGTGTCGGTCGGCGTGAGCCGGAAGTTCTAGGCGCGGGCAGGGGGGGCGCATCGCCGCAAGGGCGATGCGGCCCCGTCTGCGATCAGAGCTTCATGCCCAGTCGCAGGCCGATGTCGTTCGACCCTTCGTTCGGCAGGGAGGTGTCGGCGTTCGAGATGTGATGGAAGGTGGCCGTCAGCGACCACTTTTCATTGAAGCGATAGCCGACGCCGAAGCCGGTGCGGAACACCAGCCGGCTGCCGTGCGACTTCCACTCGTCTTCCAGCGGCGTGCCCGTGACGTCCAGCTTGCCGTCGTGCCAGGCGACGCCGACCATGCCTTCCACATACAGGGTGTCGTCGGGGTTCAGAACGCCCCGCGCCAGCGGACGCTCGGCCTGCAGACCGGCGTAGACCTGGTTGGTGTAGCCGTCGGTGTTGATCAGGGTTCCCGCCACGAAGCGGGGCGAACCGACAAGCTCCAGCGCATGGATCGGGGTGGAAAGGACCTCGACGCCCAGGTCGACGCCGTCCTCGCGATGCTCGCCGATCACGCCGGTGTCGTGCTGCAGCACCGCGAAACGCACCTCATCGACCAGCCGGAAATCCTGGGCCCGGGCCTCGCCGGCACAGGCGAGGACGGCGACGGCGCCGGTCAGCAGGGCGCAAGCGCGGACGTGCATGGGTATGACCTTTTGTGGCCCCGGACCGGGCTCCGCCCTGTCGAGGATGTGGACGGAGATCGTGCGGGTTCGGCGAACGCCGTCCGTGATCCGGAAAGGCCGGAGCCTATTCGAGAATCGGGGGCTTGCAAGGGGTGTCCGGCGCGCCGCGACATACACGCCGGGGCTGCAGATGATCCGGTTGCCGATGCAGCTTCGCCGTGCCAGAACGTCGCGGACGATTTGGCCTTCCGAACAGGAGAGACCTGATGAAGCCCGGTATCCTTGTGACTGGCGTTGTCCTTTCCGCAGCCCTCCTGGCCGCGCCCGCCACGCCGACGACGGCGGCCGCCGACGTGGTCACCATCCACGAACTGGCCAATGTGCTGGAGCGCCCGGAGTATGCGGCGCAGCTCGAGGGCGTTCGGTTCTACTTCGGCGACGCGCCGCATCCGGGCGTCAGCCGCCGCATCGAGGCGGACGTGACCACCTCCCAGCGCAGCCGCCGCTTCGGCCGCTCGCCCGAGGAGTCCTGCCAGTGGGTCATGCTGTCGGCCCTGATCCGTCTGAAGGACCAGACCCTCGCCAACGGCGGTAATGCGGTCATCAACCTCAAGTCCAACTGGGACAATGTCGAGTGGTCCAGCCGGACCCAGTACAAATGCTCGGCCGGATTCCTCATGGCCGGCGTCGCCCTGAAGGGCGACATGGTCAGCCTTCGCTGATCTCGGGACGGCGCAAACCGGAATGCGCCTGTGCGCCGTTGTCCCCTCGTACCGTCATGTGAGCCAGCTGCCGCGTCTGTCGCGGCGGCTGGTCGAGCTTTGCGACCTTGTCCTGATCGTGGACGACGGCAATGCGGAGCCGGCGCGTTCCGCGCTCGCCGCCCTGCATGATCCGGCCGGCCGCGTCGAGGTCCTGAGGCTGGACGCCAACGCGGGCAAGGGCGTGGCGGTGCTGACCGGCTTCCGGGAGGCCATAGCGCGCGGCTTCACCCACGCCCTGCAGATCGACGCCGACGGCCAGCATGACGTCGAGGACGTGCCGCGCTTCATCGCCGCCGCGCTCGCCCGGCCGGACGCCCTGATCTGCGGGCAGGCGGTCTATGACGAAAGCGTTCCGAAGGCCCGGAAGATCGGCCGCTGGATCACCCACGTCTGGGTCTGGATCGAAACGGCCTCGCTCGACATCGCCGACTCGATGTGCGGCTTCCGTCTTTATCCGCTGACGCCGGTCGCCCGGGTGATCGCCCGCACCCGGATCGGGTCGCGCATGGATTTCGACACCGAGATGGCGGTGCACATGCACTGGCGGGGCGTGCCGGCGGTCAACCTGCCGACGAAGGTGATCTACCCGCCGGACAATGTCTCCAATTTCGAGATGCTGGCCGACAATGTGCGCATCTCGAAAATGCATACGCGGCTGGCCCTGCAGGCCCCGTTCCGCCTGATCGGCAAGCTGTGGATGTCAGTCGTCCGCTAGCCGCGTCGCCTCGACGGGGGCGTCCCACACGATCGTCAGCAGGAAGTCGTCGCCGACCGCCTCGTGCAGCACATTCAGGCCCTCGGCCGTGCGATAGCGGGCGGCCGTCTCCAGCGCCACGGCGCGCAGCCGGGCGGCGCCGGCCATCTCTCCGAACGCCTTGAAATAGGCCTCGTGGAAGGTGAACACCCGATAGGCGGTCTGGTCGTCGTCGGGGCGTCGGTTCATCAGCAGATCGGCGATGTCCCGGATCGGCCGGCCTTTCGTCCTGTGCTCCAGATCGCATCCGATCCGTCCCGCGGGCGCGGCGGCCACCGCCACCCCGGTGCGGCTGTGGGCCTTGGAGAGCGTGTCTCCCGATCCGCCGGTCGCCGCGGTCAGCTCGGCCGCGAGCCGGTTCGCGGCGTCGCTCTGGATCTGTCGTGGCAGGCGGGTGTCCGGCGGAAACTTCGCCGCAAATCGAACGGCATAGCTCACCGTCAGGGTTCGAAGGGTTCCGGCCATGGGGTCGGATTATATTGAACTGATCGGGTCAGACATATAGATTACAACGTGAGCGTCGGGGGATGTGACAAGGTGCCAGTTTTGGGTGTGAGCGGTTGGGCCGCCATCGTCTCGGATGAGGCGGAGGAGCGGTTTGGCGTGGCGGACGAGGCTTCGGCCATTCCCGCGCAGCAACGGCGTCGCCTGCCGGCCTTCACCCGTAACGTCCTTCAATGCGCCCTGCCGCTGCTGCGCGACCGGCCGGGGACGGGCGTTGTCCTGTCCAGCCCCAACGGCGACCTGGAGTCTACGGTCACCCTGCTCAGCGACATCGCGCGCAACGAGCTTCTGTCGCCGTCCCTTTTCGGCCTGTCGGTGCACAACGCGCCGCTGGGCGCGCTCAGCCTGTCACTGGAGGGGCCGGGGGACCAGGTGTCGCTCGGCGGCGACGCCGCCACCCTGTCCGCCGGCCTGCTGGAAGCCTGGACCCAGCTGGCCACCGGCGAGGCCGCCTCCGTCGTCCTGGTCCACGCCGAGGAGCGGCTGCCCGCGCTGTACGGCGACCTTGATGAGCCGACACCCGGGGTCTTCATGGCCCTGGGCCTGACGCTGGAAGGGGAGGGCGATGTCGTGCAGGCCGTCCCTGGACGAACGGGCGCGCTGGCGTTGGTGAACGCCCTGGCCGCCGGTCAGGCCCGGATCAGCTTCTCTCCGCCGCGCCTCGAGGCGCTGGCGGCATGAAGGCCCTGGCCCGTTTCTGGCTGCTGATCGCCACGGGAACCTCCTTCGCCCTGTTCGGGCTGGGCGGCCTGTTCCTGGCGATCGTCGTCTTCCCCCTGATCAACCTTCTGGTCCGCGACCGCGAGCGCCGTACGCGGATCGCCCAGCAGACCGTTCACCGGGTCTGGCGCACCTATGTGAAGATCATGGTGGTCCTCGGCGCCGTCTCCTACGAGGTGCATGGCGAGGCGCTTCTGCGTAATGACCGCGGCACCTTGGTGATCGCCAACCATCCGTCCCTGCTCGACATCGTCTTCATCATGTCGCTGATGGAGCGCACCCAGTGCGTCGTGAAGGCGGGCGTCTGGCGCAATCCCTTCATGCGGGGCGTGGTGACCGCCGCCAACTACATCCCCAACGAGAACGACCCGGAACGGCTGATCGAGGACTGCGTCGCGGCCCTGCAGGCCGGCAACAACCTGGTGATCTTCCCCGAGGGCTCGCGCACCCCGCCCGGGGTCAAGCCGAAATACCAGCGCGGCTTCGCCTATATCGCGCACCGGTCACAGGCGCCGGTCCGCCTGGTGACCATCACCTGCACCCCGCCGACCCTGCTCAAGGGCGAGCCGTGGTATAAAGTCCCCAGTCGGCGCGCCCACTGGGTCATCCAGGTTCACGAACATATTGACGTTCCTGACCAATCCATTCAATCCGCCATCGCCGCCCGCAACCTGTGCACCCAGGTCGAGCGCCGCATAGAAGAACTGCTTGCCGCATGACCACACCCACGGAATTCGAGATGAAATCGGCGATCATCGAGGTGCTGAACCTCGAGGACATCACGCCGGACGACATCGGCTCGGACGAGGACCTGTTCGGCAACAGCGGGCTGGCCCTGGACTCCATCGACGCCCTCGAGATCGGCGTCGCCCTGCAGAAGAAGTTCGACATCAAGATCGACGTCGATGACAAGAAACTGCACAGCCACTTCCAGACGATCAACGCCCTGATCGCCTTCGTGGCCCAGCAGAAGGCCCTGAAGCAATGAGCGCTGTCATGGAACGGGAAACGATCTACGCCGAGATCAAGGACTACCTCGTCTCGGCCTTCGATGTGCCGCGTGACCTGATCACGCCCGACGCCGACCTGGTCGAGCAGCTGAACCTCGACTCGATCGATGCGATCGACCTGATGGTCCAGCTCAAGGAGATCACCGGCCGCAAGATCGAGCCGGATGAGTTCCGCAGCATCCGCACGATCGACGACGTGCTGAACCTCGCCCAGAAGAAGCATGCCCAAGGTTGATGTGCCGGCGGTTCTGCTTGTCGGAACCTCGGTGCTCTACCCTGTTGTCGCCGCCATCGCGGTGCGGACCGTCGGCCCCGGATGGGTGGTCGGCGGTCTTCTCGTCTTTCTGCTGCTGCGCGCCCTGACCGATCGGGCCCGTCGCACGCCCGGCGCCCTGACCTGGGGACTTCTGGCGGCGGCGGCCGGTCTGCTGCTGGTCGCCCTGTTTGATCGCGAGCTGTCCGTCCGGCTCTATCCCGCCTTCATGAACGCGGCGATGTTCCTGGCCTTCGGTCAGACCTTGCTGCGCGGCCCCAGCATGATCGAGCGCTTCGCCCGCCTGACCGATCCGGACCTGCCCGCCAGCGGGGTCGTCTATACGCGGATCGTGACCCTCGTCTGGACCGGCTTCTTCGCGGTCAACGGGCTGATCGCGGTCTGGACCGCCCTGTGGGCCGACTGGAAGACCTGGACCCTTTACAACGCCGGGGTCGCCTACGGGCTGATCGGCGTTCTGATTGTCGGCGAGCTGCTGGTGCGTCCCTTCGCCCGGCGCGCCATGGAAGCCCGATGAACGGCCTTATCCAGACCCTGATCCGGACCGACGCCGCCCTGCCGCTGTTCCAGCGGGACGGCGCGGTCGTGACGGCGGGCGAGGTGCGACGTCTGGCGTCGGCCCTGGCGCCGCGCGTGCAGGCCGCGGGCGACACCGTCTTTCTCAGCGTGGCGTCCGCCGCGCACCTGACGGCCAGCCTTCTGGCCGCCGCCGCCGTCGGGCGCATCATCGCCATGCCCGCCCACGCCCAGCCTGAATATCTGGCCGAGATCGGCTGCCCGCCCGAAGCCCTGATCACTGACGATCTTTTCGAGGGTCTGGCGGACGGCGGCGCGGCGCCGGGCGACGCCGTCACTGACCCGGTCATCGACTTCTTCACCTCGGGCTCGTCCGGCGTCCCCAAGCGGGTCCGCAAGAACCTGTCCCGCCTTGAGATCGAGGCGCGCGCTCTCGACAGCCTGTGGGGCGCGGAGGCGGGCCCGGTCATCTCCACCGTGTCCCACCAGCATTTCTACGGCTTCCTGTTCCGCGTGGTCTGGCCGATCATGTCCGGCCGGATCAGCGACGACGCCCCCGCCGTCTATTGGGAGAACCTCGAAGGCCGGTTCGGCGGGGCGACGCTGGTCTCCAGCCCGGCCCACCTGACCCGCCTGTCGCCGCGTGCGGCGCTGTATCGGCCGACGCCGGGGCTGGTCTTTTCGTCCGGCCAGCTGCTGCCGACCGATGCGGCGACCGGCTGCGTCGCGGTCTTCGACCGCCCGGCCACCGAAGTGCTCGGGTCGACCGAGACCGGCGGCCTCGCCTGGCGTCGCCAGACCGGACCCGACACCCTCTGGACCCCGTTCCCGGACGTTTCGATCACTGCTGACGAAAACCAGGCGTTGATCGTCCGCTCGCCCTATCTGCAGGAGGACCGCCCCGAGCAGACCGGCGACGTCATCGACCGGCAGGCCGACGGCCGCTTCCGGCTCAAGCCGCGCGGCGACCGGATCGTCAAGATCGACGGCAAGCGGGTGTCGCTCGCCCGCGTCGAGGAGATGCTGGGGCGACTTCCGGAGATCGCCGCCGTCGCGGCCCTGTCCCTGCCGGACCACAAGGGCGCACTGGGCGCGGTGGTTGAGCTGACCCCCGCCGGCCACGCCTTGCTGGCGGAGGAGGGGACCTTCCGCCTGTCCCGCCGGCTGCGCGCCGCCGTCTCTCCCCTGCTGGAAAGCGCCGAGCGCCCCAAATACTGGCGCTTCGTCGACCGGATCGAGACCAACAGCCAGGGCAAGCGTATCCTGTCCACGCTCAGCGCCCTGTTCGGCGCGCCCGACGGGAGCCGCCCATGACCGTGACGGGTTCCAGCCCGCTGGACGTGCTTGATCTGGATATCCGGCGCACCGGCGAGACGACGGCGGAGATCGCCTTCACCCTCGTTCCCGAGCTGATCTATTTCGACGGTCACTTCCCCGGCCAGCCTATCCTGCCGGGCGTATCGCAGGCCCATCTGGCCGTCCTGCTGGCCGAGCGGGTGTGGGGCGGCTGGCCGTCCAGCGCGACCATCTCGCGGTTGAAGTTCCGTCGCGTGCTGGCCCCCGGCGACGCCGTGGTGCTGGAGCTTCGTCACTACCCGGCGACCGGGGGGCTGTCGTTCGTGTTCAAACTGGACGGCGCGCCGGCCTCGCAGGGCGACGTCGGCGACCTGGCCTGATTGGCCCGGGGGCGGTTCGCCCCCGTCGCAAGGGTTTCAGGCCCGCTTGAACACCAGCGAGGTGTTGATGCCGCCGAAGGCGAAATTGTTGGACACGAAATAGTCCCCGTGGATCACCCGTCCGCCCACGCCGACGTAGTCCAGCTCGGCGCAGCGCGGGTCATGTTCGTGGAAGTTGGCGATGGGCGAGATCCAGCCGGTCCGCAGCATCTCGACGCCCAGCCAGGCCTCGATGCCGCCGCACGCGCCGAGCGAGTGGCCGAAATGGCCCTTCAGGGTGTGGAAGGGCACGGCCTTGCCGTAGACCGCCTGGGTGGCCTGGCTCTCGACCACATCGCCCGCGACGGTGGCGGTGCCGTGCCCGCTGATGAAGGCGATGTCGCTGACGCCGATGCCGGCCATCTCCATCGCCTGCCGCATGACCCGCTCCTGGGTCTCCTGCGCCGGATGCGAAATGTGGGCGCCGTCGGCGTTGGTGGCGAAGCCGGTCACCTCGGCCAGGATCGTCGCCCCCCGGGCCAGCGCGTGCTCCCGCTCCTCAAGGATGAGGAAGCCCGCGCCCTCGCCGGTGACCATGCCGTCGCGGCTGGCCTCGAAGGGGCGACAGGCCGAGTCCGGCGTGTCGTTGCCGTTGGAGCTGGTGGCGTACAGACGGTCGAAGACCATCGCCATGCTGGGGCAGAACTCCTCGGTCCCGCCCACGATCATGATGTCCGCCTGGTTGTGCAGGATGGTCTCATAGCCGTAGCCGACCCCCTGCGAGCCGGAGGTGCAGGCCGAGGAGGTGGTGATCACCCGGCCCGTCAGGCCGAAGAAGACGCTGATGTTCACCGCCGCCGTGTGCGCCATCATCCGGATGTAGCTGGTGGCGTTCAGGGCCCCGGCCTTGCCGGTGTCCAGGAAGTGGACGAAGTCCTTGATCGGGCCGGTCGAGCCGAAGGACGAACCGCAGGCCACCCCCGTGCGTCCGTTCTTCAGCACCGGATCATCGGTCAGCCCCGCCTGGGCCAGGGCGCGTTCGACCGAGTCGACCGCCATGATGCCGACACGGCCCATGGAACGGGATTTCTGGCGGTGATAGCGCCCCTCGTGAACAAACCAGTCGGCGGGCGCGCCGACCTTGCAGGTCAGGTCGACCAGGCGCTCCCACTCCGCGATCCGCCGGGTGCCGGTTTCTCCGGCCCGCATGCGGCGTTCGATTTCAGACCACTCGCCCCCCAGGGCGGTGACGCCGGCCATGCCGGTCACCACGACACGACGCGTCAAATCAGCCCCCCGTTCACGCCCAGCACCTGACGGGTGATATAGCCCGCGTCAGGGGAAAACAGAAACCCGACCGCCGCTGCGACTTCCTGCACGGTGCCCATGCGCTGCATGGGGACGGCATCCACGATCTCTTTCGGAATTTCGTCGCTCATGGCGGTTTCGACCAGGCCGGGGGCGACGCAGTTGACGGTGATCTTGCGCTTGGCCAGCTCGACCGCCAGCGCCTTCGCGGCGCCGATCAGTCCGGCCTTGGAGGCGCTGTAGTTCACCTGCCCCCGGTTGCCCATCACGCCGGAGACCGAGGCGATGGCGACGATCCGTCCACCGTCGCGGCGCCGGATCATCGGCATGACGAGCGGCTGGAGCACATTGTAGAACCCGTCCAGATTGGTGCGCAGGACGACGTCCCAGTCCGGGCCTTCGATGGCCGGGAAGGCGTTGTCCCGCGTGACCCCCGCGCTCAGGACGACGCCCCAGAAGCCGCCGTCGCCGATCCTTTGCGCCAGAGCCTCGCGCGTGGCCTCGCGGTCACGGACATCGAAGCCCAGCACGTCGGCGGTTCCGCCCGCCTCGACGATCGTCCGGACCACGTCCTCGGCCCCGGTCCGGTCGCCGCCATAGTGGACGGTCACCGGGTGGCCGGCCCTGGCGAGGTTGATCGCCACGCCGCGACCTATGCCCTTGCTGGCGCCGGTGACGAGAACGGGACGCGTCTGATTGTCTTGAAGGGTCATTGTTGCGATCGCAGGAAGGCGGACAGGTCGTCGGGTCGGTAGGCGTTGATGGTGGCGGTCGCGCGCTCGCCGCCGGCGGCGTCGAGGATGCGACACCGGAAGGCGGTCATGCCCTCGTCGCTCAGCAGGGGGGTGGCTTCGATCCGCAGGTGCTCGCCCTCGCTGAAGAAGGCGCAGTCGACGGCGTACTTCCGGCAGCCGAGCAGCAGGCCGACGCCGGGCTCCAGGCCCATCTCGCGGCGGGTCAGGCCGTCGGAGGCGCTGATCGTCTGGGCCATCAGCTCGAAGCCCACATAGGCGGGCACGCCGCGGCCGGGCTGGAAGAACAACTGGTCGGACCGGATCACCACCTCGCTGGTCACGACCTCGTCCTCGCGGCTGATCACCCGGTCGATCAGCAGCATGCCGGACCGATGGACGATCAGGTCCTCGATGGGCGGGAAGCCGGTCATGCGGCGCTCAGGACCAGGGCGACATTGTTGCCGCCGAAGGCGTAGCTGGCGCTCAGGATGGTCTTCAGCGACGCGGTCTCGCCCGGCTGCGACAGGCGGATGGCGGGCAGCTCCGGATCGCGCTCGCCGTCCCAGACGTGGGGCGGCAGCCGGCCGGCCTCCATCGCCAGGAGGCACAGCGCCGCCTGGATGGCGCCGGCGGCCCCGAGCGTGTGGCCGGTCAGCGCCTTGGTCGAGGCCGCCGGGGTGTCGAGACCGAAGACCCGGGCGACCACCTGCGCCTCCATCCTGTCATTCAGCGGCGTGGCCGTGCCGTGGAGGTGGATGAAGTCCACCGCCGCGCGCCCTGCTTCATCGTCCAGCCCCGCCATGGCCAGGGCCGCGCGCATCGCCGCTTCGGCCCCGCGTCCCGACGGATCGGGCGCCGACATGTGATGTCCGTCGACGCTGCCGCCCCAGCCGGCCAGCCGGCAGGGGCCGGGCTCCCGGGTCAGCAGGAACAGGGCGCCGCCCTCGCCGAGGTTCAGTCCGTCCCGGTTGGCGCTCATCGGGGCGCAGACGACGCCGGACAGGGAGCCGAGGGCCGAGAAGCCGTTCAAGGTCAGCTCGCAGAGGGAGTCCGCGCCGCCGCAGATGACCATGTCGCACAGGCCCGACTGGATCAGCCGCGCCGCCGAGGCCAGCGCCCGCCCGCCCGAGGTGCAGGCGGTCGAGACCGAGAAATAGGGACCCTGGACGCCGGCCAGCGCGGCGGTGAAGGCGGCGCTGTCGCCCAGTTGCTGCGGCCGGATCGAGAAGCCCTCGGGCCACCGGTCCGTCGCCAGCCTGATCTTCACGGCCTCGCCCGCCTCGCCGATGCCGGAGGTCGAGGTGCCGATCACCACGCCGATCCGGTCGGCGCCGAAGCGCGCCTTGGCCGCCTCGACGGCGTGGCGCAGCGGGGCGAGGCAATGGGCGAGGATCCGGTTGGTGCGGGTCTCGCCGGCCGGGCCCTCGGGATCGAAGGTCAGCCGTCCGACCGGCACGACCCGGCCCGTGGTCAGGGTCGCCTCGCCCGAGACGCGCGCGGGGGCGGCGGCGAACAGGGCGCTCGCGACCGCGTCCCGGTCGGGACCAAGCGCGCAGGCGACGGAATAGTCGGCGATGTGGATCGGCGCGGCCATCAGTCCAGCGCCCGGCTGACGATGGCGACCTCATAGCCGAAGGCCAGATTCCGGGACGTTCGGCGCGCCGGATTGGCGGGGTCCGGGGTGATCTCGGAGACCAGTTCGTCGCCGCGTCGCACCTGGCGTCCGCCGTCGGCGGTCTCGGTCAGGGTCACGCCCTCGGGCAGGGCGGCGTTGATCGCCTCCGCCGGCCACAGGGCGATGAAGATGTCGGCCAGGATGTTCGCCACCGGAATGCTGTCCGGCGCGATCGGGGAGCGGGTCTCCAGGACCCCCTCCGTCGTCCAGCGGATGGTCGACAGGCGCAGGCCGCCGCCGGCCATGGTGATGACGATCTCCACCTCTTCCGGCGACAGGGACAGGATGGATTCAAAGGCGGCCTGACGGTTGCCGTGCCGGATCTGACCGGCCTGCATCAGGGTCCGGGTCTGCGGATAGGCGGGCGGTGTCGGGAGGGTCAGGACGATGTCCGGCGCGATCCGCGCCTGCAGGGCCGCGCCAGCGGTCGCGCGCGACGGCTCGCGAGGCGCGGTGGCGCACCCCGTGACGGCCAGCACCAGCGTCAGGCCGACGGCGGTCGCGAGGCTCAGGCGAGGCACCACTGCTCCACGGTCCGCATCGTCCGCTTGGGCGATTTGACAAAGATGTTGCTGCGATCCCAGGCATAGCCGGCCAGCACCGAGGTCAGCTGGCGGGTGATGTCGTTCATCTCCTTCGGGCGATTGAAGATGATCGTCTGCAGGGCGCCGGTGTACCAGGCGTCGACGCACTCCCGGAACGTGTCGATGCCGACGTAGAGCTCCTTCGAGAAGGCCTCCTCCCAGTCGACGGTCTCGCCCTTCAGCTGACGGTCCACCAGATCGGCGGCGAGGGTCGCGGACTTGAAGGCGATCGTCACGCCGGACGAGAAAACCGGGTCCAGGAACTCGGCCGCATTGCCCAGCAGGGCGAAGCTCGGGCCGTGCAGGCTCTTCACGTTGCAGGCGTAGCCGACGATGGTCGCGGCCGGGCGATAGACCTCGGCGTCCTTCAGGATGTCCTGTTTGTGCGGGACGGCCGCGATCAGGTTCCAGAGGCGCTCGTGGTCGTTCGCGCCCGCCTTCTCGATATCCTCCTGCGGTCCGACCACGCCGATCGACGAGATGCCGTTGGCCAGCGGGATCAGCCAGTACCAGATCACCGGGTTCTCGGGGTGGATGGTGACCAGGATCTTGTTCCGGTCGAAATGCGGGGCGGTGATGTTGTCCTTCACCTGGCCGAAGACCGCGCGCCGGGTCGGGAAGTCCGACGGCGTCTCCAGGTCGCACAGCTTGCTCAGCGTCCGGCCGAAGCCGCTGGCGTCAAGCACGAAGCGCGCCTCGATCCGGCGTGTCTCGCCCGTCTCGTCCCGCACGGTGACCACGGCGCCGTCGTCGCGGCTTTCGAAGGCGATGACTTCCTGGCCGAAGCTGGCCGTCGCGCCCTGCCGGACCGCGCCCTTGGCCAGCAGGTCGTCGAACTCGGAGCGCATGACCTGGAAGGTGGTCGAGCGGCCGGGCGCGCTCTTGTCCGGGAAATAGATCGGCGTGGTGACGCCGTCCCGCTCGAAAACGACGCCGTCCTTGAACTGGAAGCCATGCGCCTCGATGTCCTCCAGCAGGCCGGCGTCGCCGAGGAACTCCAGCGATTGGGCCAGCAGGCTTTCGCCGATCGAGAACCGCGGGAAATGGGTCCGCTCGACCATCTCGACCGAGTGGCCCTTGCGCGCCAGCAAGGCGGCCGCGAGCGAGCCCGAGGGGCCCGCGCCGATGATCAAGACATCAGTCCTGCTTGTTTGCATGCCCCGACTTCCCCCAGACATTGAACGGCGCGAATGAACACAGGTAGGCGGCGGTCACCCCCACGGCGACCGCGATCCCGAAGCTGGCGACCGGGAAGGTCCCGCTCAGTCCCAGAAGGCCCATCGAAAGGATGGTGGTCAAGCCGGCAAGGAAGACCACCAGCTCCTTGGATGACCCCTGGGTTTCCTTGGCCTCGAACAGGAAGACCGAGTGGTCGATGCCCACGCCGATGACCACGAACAGGGCGGCGACCGAGAAGAAGGAGACCGGCACGCCCAGGGCGGTCGGCAGGGCCACCGCCATCACCACCCCCACGGTCGGCGCCGCCAGGATCAGCAGGGCTCGCCAGGTCCGGTACAGCAGCAGGACCAGCAGGGCGCAGGCCGCGAAGGTGGCCAGCACTGCGGCGGCGGCCAGCCCCCGGAACGTCGCGAAGGCCTGGGTGTAGCGCGCGGTCGGATCGATGATCCGCGACCCGTCCCGATCGGCGTCCGGCCCGGCCGCGGCCACGGCGCCCAGGGGGGCGACCAGATAGTGAAGGCCGCCCGCCGTCCCTTCCAGATCGGCGATCAGCGGCGGCAGGGCGGGCGCGGGCGTGGCGGCGGCGAAGGGATCGACCGCCGTCAGTCCCAGATCGCGGGTCCGCTCCGTCAGATGCGGTTCGAACAGTTCGCGGCGCAGGACGGCCTCGTTGGCGGCCCGTCGGGCGTCGGACGGGTCGAAACGGCTGACGGCCAGGACATCGCGGGCGGCCGCCTCGGGCCAGCCGGCGAGCCGCGTCTCTTCCCGCTGGCGGGCCTCCTGGGCGTCGGCGCCCCAGGACAGGAGGAACTGGGGCGAGGCGCTGAAGCCCACGGCCTCCCGCACCCGGGCCTCCTCGGCGGACAGGGCCGCCGACCGGGGCTGGAACTGGCGCACATCGTCCAGCACAGCGAAGCGGGCGGCTCCGGCGACCACCGCGCCGGCCACAAGCAGCAGGCCGATCACCGACCATGCGGGCCGCCAGCGGAAGGCGAGGAACGGCGCCTCCAGACGGTTCCACCAGGCGGTCAGCTTGTTGGCCTGCTTCGCCCGCGGATCGAGCAGGGGCAGCAGGGTCATGGTGAACCACCAGGCGGTCAGGATGCCGGCGACCGAGAAGACCGCCACCTGGTTGAACACCTCGACGCCGAACAGGCCGAGGCCGGCGAAGCCCAGGGAGGTGCTGAGGGCGCACACGGCCAGCGGCCGCCGGATGACCTTCAGCCGCTCCCGCCGACTGGCCCAGCCGGTCTGGGGGCCCGTCGCCAGATAATGGAGGGCGTAGTCGGAGGTCACGCCGATCAGGGCCGAGCCGAACACGAACACCATCACGTGCACGCTGGGGAACAGCAGGAAGGCCGCGGCCAGGGATCCCACGGCGCCCGCGGCGGTCACGGCGAAGGTGCCGAGGATGGCGTGTGGACGACGGAAGCAGGCCAGAAGCAGGGCCAGGATGACGAGGGCCGAAACGCCGCTGATCAGGGTCATCTCACCCCGGGTCTGGCGGGCGGCGGCCTCGGCGAAGAACACCGCGCCGGCGCGGGAGGCGGTGACGTCCGGCCATTGCGCCCGCCATCCGGCGAAGGCCTTCGCCATCGTGTCCTGCACATCGATGCGGTAGGCCGAACCGGTCAGCATCCCGGACACGAGGACGGCGTCGCCCACCTGACCGCCGGAGGGCGGCGACAGGCATTCGGCCAACTGCAGGGTCAGCAGGAAGGGATCCTTCTCCAGCATACCACCCGACACCGGGGCGAGGGGGGAGTAGAGCAGCACCCGGGATCGCCGCAGGGTGGCGTCGGCGTCGAACCCGGCGGGATCGACGGCGCAGGACAGCTGGTTGCGATTGGCGAACATCCAGCGTCCCACCGCCTCGCCCTGGGCGTGGTCCGGCGCGAAGCCGGCGGCGACGAAACGGCGCTCCAGATCGGCGGCGGCGTCCTGGGCGCGGACCGGATCCTCGGCGGACACCAGGACCGCGACGCGCTGCGAGGCCGTGGCCCCGGCGTCGGCGACCGCCGAGCGGATCACGGGCTCAAGCGCGGTGCGCGGCAGCAGGTTCTGGATGTCGACGTCGAAGGCGTTGGGCTGCTGCACCCGCACGCCGACGACGACGCAGGCGATCAGACACCACAGCGCACAGAGGACCGCCGCCCCGATACGGAACAAGACCTATCTCCGGGCCGGGGTAAGCGCGATCTGCATTCGGTCGCCGTTGGCCTGCAGGACCTCCACCGAGTTGACCCGCTCACAGCCGGCGATGTCGATGGACGAAAGCTGACGGGCGAGGGCGGGGGCACGGGGCGTCAGACGCAGGGTCCAGCTCCCGCCCGCGCCGTTCGGGCGGCGGCTGATATTGTAGTGGCGGCGCATGGCCGCGATGTCGCCCGACAGCAGATCCAGCAGGCCGGTGGACAGGAAGGCCTCGCCGCCTTGCGCGCCCATGCGTTGCGCCGGGCCGCCCTCGACGGACTGGGTCACGCCCGAGGGGGTGATGACGGTGCGCACGTCCAGCGGATCGGTGACATGCCAGTCGACGCGCTGGGCGGCGATCTGGGCCTGACCGCGCGACACCAGCGGCGCGCGCACGCCGGACAGGTGCCGGGTCTGCACGAAGTTCAGCGTGCCGCGTTCGGCGGGCAGACGCTCCGGATTGGCGCAGGCGGCGGAAGCCGGCGACAGGCTCAGCCAGCCGGCGACAAGAAGGGCGCCAGCCGCTCCCGCAACACGGGCGGCGTAACCCAGAGCATTTCCTGGGTGTTGATGCGCAGCGCGACCTGGGACGAACTGGCTCGCATCACCCGCTCTCCGGTTTCCTCGTTCTGAACCAGATAGGTGATCCGGAGTATGCTCTCCCATTCGACAATCCCTGCGGTGATCTTCACCGGCTGATTCAGCCGCATCGGCCGAATATACCGCATCCTTAAGTCGATGATTGGCCAAGCGAACCCGCTCTCCACCATCGCCTCATAGCTGTACCCAATGCGCTCCATCACGGCAACACGACCGAGTTCAAGGAACCGCGGGTAGTTGCCGTGCCAGACGATGTTCATCGGATCGAGGTCGTAGAACTGCGGGACCGCCGACGCCGATGCACTGACGATCGTCTTCACGCCGCGTTCCCCGCGTCCTCCGCCCAGTCGATCGGGATGTCCCGTTGGGCGATCCGTGCGGTCAGGGCGACCAGACGGCGGTCGAGGGGGGTGTCTTCCTCGATGAAGGGGACGGCCTCGACCAGGGCGGCCATGCCCGGCCCGATCATGTCCTCGGTGATCTCGCCCGACTTCAGTCGCAGCCTCAGGGCCTGGCCGCAGGCGACCATGTGGGCGGCAGCCACCTGTTCGGCCAGTTCCAGCACCCGCAGGGCGTCGCGCGCGGCGATGGTGCCCATCGAAACCTTGTCCTGGTTGTGACATTCGGTGGAGCGCGAGAAGACGCTGGCGGGCATCGTGCCCTTCAGCGCCTCGGCGGTCCAGGCCGAGACGCCGATCTGCAGGGCTTTCAGGCCATGGTTGATCGCCGCGCGCGTGCCGGTCGCGCCCGACAGGTTGGGCGGCAGCCCGTTGTTGCTGCGCACGTCGGCCAGCAGGGCGAACTGGCGGTCCATCAGGTCCGCGACGTTGGCCACAAGGTTCTTCAGGCTGTCCATCGCGAAGGCGATGTGGCCGCCGTAGAAATGGCCGCCGTGCAGGACGTCGCCGGTCTCCGGGTCGAACAGCGGATTGTCGTTCGCGCTGTTGATCTCGATCTCGATGATCTGGCGGAAGGGCTCGATCATGTCCTCCAGCACGCCGACGACGTGGGGGGCGCAGCGGATCGAGTAGCGATCCTGAAGCCGCGTCGGCGCGTGCAGCCGGGCGAACGGGGCCAGGTCCTCGGCCACGCGGGCGGCGAACCGGCCCTGGCCGCTGTGCGGCTTGGCCTGCGACAGGCGGGGGTCGAAATGCTTCGGATTGCCCAGCAGGCCGATGGTCGCCATGGCCGTCAGTCGGGCCGAAAGACGGGCCAGACCCTGGGCGCGATGCAGGGCGAGGGCGGCCAGACCGGTCATCACCGAGGTGCCGTTCATCACTGCCAGCCCCTCCTTGGGCCGCAGGACGATCGGCTTCAGCCCGGTCTGGGCGAAGGCCTCCGACGCGGTCATCACCTGGCCCTTGAACAGCACGTCGCGTTCGCCCACGAGGGCGCCGGCGATATAGCTGAGCGGGGTCAGGTCGCCGCTGGCGCCGACCGAGCCCTCGGCCGGGATCAGCGGCAGGATGTCGTGGCGCAGCATCTCGGTCAGCAGGCCGGCCAGATCGGTCGAGATGCCGGACCAGCCGCGCAGCAGGGCGGCCAGACGCACCGCCATGACCGCGCGCGTCTCCTCCGGATTGAGGAACCGGCCCATGCCGACGCCGTGGAACCGGGTCAGGTGCAGGGGCAGGGCGGCGACCAGCTCGGCCGGAATCTGCGTCGTGCAGCTGTCGCCGTAGCCCGTGGTGACGCCGTAGATTTCGCCATCCCGCGCCAGCAGGGCGTCGATGTGGTTCGACGAGCGGGCGACCCGCTCCAGCGCGGCCGCGCTCAGGCGCGCGTCCGCTTCGCGCCGGGAGAGGGACCAGACCTGTTCTACGGTCAAATCCCGGGCGCCAAATTCAACGATTTTAGTCACTTAATGCTTGTTCCCCGACGCATCCCCGTCGGGGGTCCAATAAGCATAGAAATTGAACCATTGGTAGGGCGCGGACAGAACGAGAGTCTGCAACTCAGCGACGTATTTGCGGACCAGCTGCCGCAGGCCTTCGGCCCTTTGCCCGCGGGGCAGGGCGACCCCGTCGGTCAGCAGGGACACCTGGCTGCGATAGCGCCCGTTCTGCTTGTAGCAGAACAGGGTGTAGACCGGGCAGCGCAGGGCCGCCGCGAGCACGAACGGGCCCTCCGGAAAGGCCGCGGGAGCGCCCAGGAAATCGGTGGTGATGGCCCGCCCGGTGTCCTTCAGCGGCATGCGGTCCGCCATGATCACCACCCATTCGCCGCGCTCGATCGTGGCCGACAGGGCGGCGGCCGTGCCGACGTTGAAGGCGGACACCTGCACCAGCGAAACCTGGCTCTGCGGGGCGTACCGCTGGATCAGGGCGTTGTAGCGGGCGGCGTGGGGCGAGTGGATCAGGATGGTGATCCGGCGCTTCTGGTGGCGTGACGCGATCGCGCGGACGATTTCGGTGGCGCCGACATGGGCGGACAGGATCAGGGTCCCGCGCCGGTCGTTGCGCATGGCCTCGAACGCCTCGCCCTCGATCTCATCCACCTGAAGCCGGTCGATGCGGCCGATCCAGGCCTCCATCTTGTCGATCAGGGAGTCGCCGAAGGCCAGGAAGTGGCGGATCGCCTGCCGGTGTCCCGGACGCCCGGGACGTCCCTGAAACCGCCAGACGCGCCGCAGATAGTCCAGCGACGCCAGCCGCTGCCGGCGTCCGGCGATGTAGAAGTACAGGATCACCGGGGTGGCCACGATCCGGCACCCGGTCCGACCGAGCAGCCGGTAGATGAAGCCCATCAGCGCCGGACCCCAGGCGGCGCCACGCTCCCTCATGTCGGCCCAGTGCCGCCCGCCGTCCCCCTCAGTCGCCACAACCCCTCCCGGATACTGGCGGCCCTTATATCGACCGCCGGGCCGCGCAGGCAATCTGGACGGACAATCCGCCGCTGGCTCGCGCCTTGACGGTCGCGATGTTCGACTTCAAAGCTCGGGACCGGGTCGGGGGGCTGGCCGTGCGGAAGACGGGGTGCCGGCATTCAGGATGAAGTCTCTCCCCCGGCGCCGTTGGCGGGCCTGACGCCGCCCGTCGACCGTCCATCGTTCATGACCGTGGCTGACGTCGGCTTCCGCCATCGCGGAGCGGCTCGCGACGCCCTGTCCGGCGTCTCCTTCACCGTCGCCCAGGGCAGTTGCTTCGGCCTGCTCGGCCCCAACGGCGCCGGCAAGAGCACCCTGTTCAGCCTGCTGACCGGAATCCTGCCGCTTCAGGGCGGCGAGATCACGGTCGACGGCCTGTCCCTGCGCCACGACCTGAAGGCGGTGCGCGACATCGGCGCCCTCGCGCCGCAGGATCTGGCCTTCTATCCGGACCTGACCGCCCGCGAGAACCTGTCCTTCTTCGCCGGCGCCTGTCGGCTGTCGAAAGCCGGGTGGCGCGAGCAGAGCGCCGCCGCCATCGAGACCTGCAGACTCCAGGATCTGCTCGACCGGCGCGCCGAGACCTTCTCCGGCGGCGAGAAGCGCCGGCTGAACCTGGCCATCGCCCTGTTGAACGCGCCGCGCGTCCTGTATCTGGACGAGCCGACCGTGGGCATCGACGCCCGGTCACGCCAGACCATCATCGCCGCCATCGCCGAGCTGAAGGCGCAGGGCGTCACCGTCATCTACACCTCCCACTACATGGAGGAGGTCGAGGCGCTGTGTGACCACCTGGCGGTCATCGACCGGGGACGGGTTCTGGCGCTCGGCGCCATGGAGGCGGTGCTGGCTCGTTATGCGCTGGGGACGCTTGAGGTCCGGCTTCTTTCCCCCCTTGCGGACACGGGCCGGACGCTCCTGTCGGAAAACGGGGCGATCTGGACGGATGACCTGACCCTGGCCCTGCCGGCCTCCGCCGGAGACGGCCCGGCGGAGGTCTTCGCCCTGCTGGCCCGGGCCGGGGCCCGGGTGGGCCAGGCGGCCTGGGGCGTGGCGCGGCTCGAGAAGGCCTATCTGGATATTCTCGAGTCGGGAGCGGCCGCATGAAGCGCTCGGCCCTGACGGCCTCCTTCATCAAGGAGCTGCGCCTGCTGTCGCGGGACATCCATGGCCTGGCGCTGCTGTTCCTCCTGCCGCTGACCTTCATACTGATCATGTCCCTGGCCCTGCAGGACATGTTCGAGACCCGCGGCGGCGCGGGTGTCGCCGTCCTGGTGGTCAATCGCGACGGGCAGACCCAGTCGCAGGCGTTCATCGACCGGCTCCGGACCAATGACGCCTTCGTCCTGCGCACGGTCGCCGTCGCCCCGGGGCCGGCCGCGGCCCGCGAGCTTCTGGGGCGCGAGGACGCCGCCTTCCTGCTCGATGTGGGCGCGGACTACGAGACGCGCATCGCGGCGCTGACCTCCGACGACCCCGCGCCTCTGGTGACCGTCACCGCCGCCGCCGACACCAACCGGCAGATCGAGAAGATCTTCGTCGCCGCCGTGAACGAGGCCGTCGGCCGTCAGCGCAGCGAGCGCATTCTCGAACGGGTCGGCTACCCCGTGCCCGAGGGGGAACGGGCCGGGAGCGGCGGACGGGTCGCGGTCAACTACGCCTACGCCGACGACGGCGCGGGCAAGGCGCCCAGCTCGGTCCAGCAGAGTGTTCCGGCCTGGCTGGTGTTCGCCCTGTTCTTCGTCGCGGTGCCCTTCTCCAACAGCTTCATCCGCGAGCGACAGGTGGGCGCCCAGCGGCGGCTGCGCAGCACCAATATCGGCCCCCTGGCCCAGGTCTTCGGCAAGTTGATCCCCTATTTCGGCATCAACCAGCTGCAGGTGGTCCTGATGCTGGCGGCCGGGGTCTGGCTGGTGCCTGCGCTCGGCGGCGACGCCTTGAGAATCAACGGATCGATCCCGGCGCTGGTCGCGCTCTCGGCCGCGCTCAGCATGGCGGCCCTGGGCATGGCCCTGCTGATCGCGGTCAGCGCCCGCACCACCGAGCAGGCCACCCTGCTGGCCGGTCTGGGCAGCATTGTCCTGGCGGCGATCGGCGGGGTGATGGTGCCGAAATTCGTCATGCCCGAGGTCATGCAGCGCATCGCCGGGCTGTCGCCCATGTCGTGGGGCGTGGACGGCTTCCTGACGCTTCTCCTGGACGGGGGCGGCGTCGTGGACATTCTGCCCGAACTCTTCAAACTGACCGCCTTCGGCGCGGTCGCCCTGGTGCTGGCCCTGTTCCGGTATCGACTGCGCGAGTGAGCCTGATGACAAGCGAACTGAACCATTCCGATCTGGTCGAGGCGCTCAAGCGGGTGGTCATCGAGGAGTGCGACAAGGACGTCGATCCCGCCGACATGCCGGTGGACGAGCCCCTGATGGGCGGCTCGCTTGATCTCGACTCCCTGGACGCCCTTCAGGTCAGCCTGGCGCTCCAGAAGCAGTACGGCGTCCGCATCGAGGGCGGGCCGGACGGTCGCAAGGCCTTCGCCAGCCTCAATGCGCTGGCCGACTTCATCATCGCCGCGAAGGCCGCGCCGCCCGCATGAGCCGAAGCTATTTCGTCGGGGCGGGCCTGCACACCGGCCTCGGCCAGGATGTCTCCAGCAATATCGACGCCCTGTTCGCCGCGCCGCCGGCGCCGGTCGCCACGCCGGTCGCGGCGGGCGGGCTGAACGACGCCGTCCCCGCGCTTCTGCTCAGGGACCGCCCGCTCGTCGACATCGAGACCCGTCTGGAGCCGGTGCTCGAGGCCGTCTGCGCCGAGGCGCTGGAGGCCGCCGGTCTGACCGCGGACGAGCGGGCCGGGACCATCCTTCTGCTGGGCTCGTCCTCCGTCGATATCTCGCGCTCGGAGGCCATCTACCAGCGCGAGCTGGCCGAGGGACTGGACGCCCATCCCCTGACCCACAACAGCAGCCTGGGCCGGCTGGCCGAGCGCCTGCGCCGGCGCTTCGGCCTCGGTGGGCCGGACTACACCGTCTCGACGGCCTGCACGGCCAGCGCCAACGCCCTGATCTACGGCGACGCCCTGATCCGCAGCGGCCGGGCGAAACATGCGCTGGTGGTCAGCTCCGAGAGCCTGAACATCATCACCGCAATGGGCTTCCAGGGCCTGAACCTGCTGTCGCGGACCGGAGGGATGAAGCCGTTCGACGACGCCCGGGGCGGACTGGTGCTCGGCGAAGGCTGCGGCGCCCTGGTGATCAGCGGCGACAGGCGCGAGGGCGCCGACGGGGCCCTGTCCCGCTCCGGCTTCCACCTGCGTGGCGCGGCCAATCTGTGCGATATCTTCGGCATGTCCGCCGCCAATCCCGACGGCAGCACCGTGCTGGAGGTGATCCAGCAAGCCCTGGCCTCGGCGGGCGTGGGGGCGGAACGGATCGCGGGGATCAAGACCCACGGCACCGCCAGCCTGTTGAACGACGAGGCCGAGTCCGCCGGCATGGCGCGCGCCTTCGGACGCGTGCCGCCCCTGTGCGCGCTCAAACCCTTCATCGGCCACACCTTCGGCGCCTGCGGCCTGAACGAGCTGATCCTGTTCTGCGGTCTGGCGGAGCGGGGCTTCTTCCCCGCCGTTCCCGGCGTCTGCGCCGAGCCGGGCGAGCTGGGCGTCCGCTTCTTCCAGACCCCGCAGCCGATCGATCCCGGCGTCTTCATGCTCAACTATTTCGGCTTCGGCGGAAACAACACCTCGCTCGTGATCGCGAACGTCGATGATTGAACCCTCGATCCACGCCCTGGGCGACTACCATGCGCCGGTTGAGGACAGCCTGCCGGACCTGCGCGCCCTGACCACGGCCGAGACGGGCAAGCCGGTGCGCCGCATCGGTCGATTCATCCAGTCCGCCCTGATCGGCGCCGTGCGCTGCGTCGGGAGCGAGACGCCGCCCGCGGGAACCGCCGTCTACATGACCTCCCGCCGGGGCGATCTGGAGGTCACCCTTGAGGTGATGGAGCCGCTGTTCAAATACGGCGAGGCGCCCAAGCCGCTGAGCTTCATCAACACCGTGTCGAACGCCGCCTGCTTCTATGTCGCGCGGCATTTCGGACTGCACGGCCGAAGCTGCTTCATTTCCAACACCCACTTCAGCTTCGAGACGGCCTTGCAACTGGCCCTGCTGGACATCGAGACCGGGCAGGTGACCTCCGCGCTGGTGGGTTCGGTGGATATCGCTGCGCCTCCGATCGGGATTCACCGCCGTCGTCTGGACCTGGCCGAGGCGACGCCGGTCGCCGAGGCCAGTCACTGGCTGTGGCTGCGCGCGGGCGGGCAGGGGGCGTCCGTGGTGCGCTCGGTCGAGATGTTCGCTGACCGCGCGGCCCTGTCGGCGTGGCTGGCGCGTCAGGCGCTGGACCCGGCGCGGACCGTCTTCAACCGGGGTCAGTTCCTGCCCGCGGATCAGGTCGCCGGGATCATGGGCGAGGCCGGGCTGACGCAGGTGAAAGACGCCGCCGAAGGTCGGGCCTACTACGACAGCCAGAGCGTCGCCGCCCTCGGCGACTTCATCCGCGAGGGCGAGGCGGCGGTGCTGCTTCAGGTCAACGCCAACGACAGCGGCGGCTATTCCGCCATCCTGCTGGAAGCGACTCGGGGCTAGGCGGCCCGCAACCGCTTCCAGACCGCCAGCTCGCGGTCGGCGATGTCGTTCAGGATGGCGTCCAGCTCCTGCACATCCATCTGCGCCCGCCCCCGGCACATCTTGCTGGCGCGCAGGGCGAAGCGGCGCCATTCGTCGCCCGCGGCCGTCAGGTCCCTGGCGGCCTCGGCCCAGTCCGGGCGGTCCAGCAGCCGGCTCGCCTCCTGCAGGAAGGAGGCGTAGATGAACCGGAAGCCGGCTCCGCCGGTCCCGATCTCTTCCTGCATCCGCACGATATGGCCCAGATAGAGCGGCAGGTAGGTGTCACGGTTGGCTTCACGCGACAGCTTGACGATGTTGCGGCCCAGGAAGCGGATGCCCTTGATTCCGGCGATCGGCACCGGCGCCTGCATGGTCTTCGCGTTCCAGCGGATCGCCTTCGGAATTTCGGCCGCATAGTCGACCTGGCCCGGCGTCCCCGTCGGATAGTACATGAGGCCCTTGGGCTCCATGTCGCCCTTGGCGAAGCGGGCGCGCTGCATCGAGGCGCGGTCGCAGCGGACGGTCGTCTCGAACAGCGGATCGCTGACCAGATAGTCGTCCCCGTCGCGCCCGTAGACCACCAGATTGTGGGCGTTGAAATGGAAACGCATCTGCTCCGGGAAATAGGGCAGCCAGTAGACGCAGGTCTGCAGACCGACCGCCCTGCCGGCGTCCAGGGCGGCGTCCAGGGCCCGTTCGGCTTCGGCCGGATCGCTGAACCGGGTGCGCTCCCAGCGGAGGCCGACGCGCTTCTCGACGCCCCTGATGATGTTTCCCGGCAGCATGCGGTAGGCGATCAGCGGCATGCCGGCCAGCTTGATGATCGGCATGTAGGCGAAGGTCAGGGAGGCCGACAGGCCGAACGCCATCGGCTCGCTCATCGCCAGGCCGTGGTGGGTCAGCATGTTGGCGACCACGCCGCTTTCGCAATGCGCAGACTGGCGGTGGTGGAAGTCGCTCATGGGATCAGGCGTCCGGTGCGGCAGGCAGGCTTCGCAGGTCCTCGACGCTCATCCCGAGCACCTCGGCGTAGCGGTTCAGGATCTTCGCGGGCAGTCGGGCGAATACGGCCGGGCGGAAGTGGCGCGAGGTCCGCCAGCGCCAGAAGCCGGTGGCCGAGGCGAAGCTGGCCCGGTCCATGCGGCGTCGGTACATGTGGTACTCCAGCGGCGCGGTCAGGCCCGTCTTCGCCCGCTCCCACGCCTCGTCCCGCTGGCGGTTCAGCACCTCCACCGCGGCCAGGGTGGCGTAGGACTCCACATCCCAGCCCAGCGACTGCACCTCCGTGTAGTCGCCCCGGTCGTCGACGGCGTAGAACAGCTTGCGCTGGCCGGCGTGGGTCAGGGACGGGTCTTGCGGGACCTCATCGGTCTTCATCGGCTCAGCCCTGCACCGCGGTCAGGTGCATGAAGCTGCCCGAGAAGCGGCCGCTCTCCGGCACCCAGCACAGCAGGCGGTCGCCCGCCTTCAGCCGCCCGCTCGCCAGCAGTTCGTCGATCATCACATAGATCGAGGCCGACCCAGTGTTGCCGCGCGTCGTCAGATTGGTGAACCAGCGTTCCTGCGGAATGTCGAAGTCGACGTTGAGCATCGACTGGTGCAGGCGGTCCCGGAAGAACTCCGACGAATAGTGCGGCAGGAAGAAATCGACCTCCTCCGGCTTCAGCTTGCGCCGCGCGGCGGTGCCCGGCAGCGGCTTCTCCAGCGTATAGCGCAGGACGTTGTCGTTCAGCAGCCGGACGTCCTGCTTGACCGTCAGCACCGACTGGGCGGCGCGGTCGTCGGCGCTGAACCGGGCCCAGCCGGTGACGCTGCCGTCCTCGTTCTTGACCCCGCCCATATACATGCAGGTGTCCATCTCGCCCGAGAAGGAGTGCAGGTCGATCCAGTCGACGCGCAGGTTCAGCACCCCTGCGCGCGCCTCCGGCTCCAGCAGCAGGGCGCCGGCGGCGTCGGACAGCATCCAGCGCAGGAAGTCCTTCTCGAAGGCGATCTCCGGATTTTCTTCCAGCGCATCGACGCGGGCGTCGATCTCGGGGGTGAAATTGGCGGCGGACATGACCGCCGAGGCGGTCTCGGACCCGGTGGCCACCGCTGTGTCGCTGTCGCCGGCCGCGACGGACAGCCAGGCGTATTTCAGCGAGGCCATGCCGCTCATGCAGACGCCCGCCGTCGACACGGCCTGCACATCGCCCAGCCCCAGTTCGCCCTGCACCATGGCGGCGTGGCCCGGCATGATCTGGTCGGGATTGGAGGTGCCGCAGGCCAGGCACTCCACGGTCGCCAGGTCGGCGCCCAGCGCGCGCACCGCCTCGGCCGTCAGCTGGGCGTTGGTGTGGGTCGGCTGCAGCGTTTCGGGGTCAATCGCATAGTGGCGGCTCTTGATCCCGTTCGACCGCAGGATGGTGCGGCGCGCGCGCGACGGACGGGGGCCGACCTGACCGAGCACCCGCTCCATGTCGTCATTGCCCACCGGGGCGTTCGGCAGGAAGGCGGCGGTGCGCGTAATGTAGACGGGGCGGGTCAAGTGGGGCTTTCCATCCGTTGCATGGATTCCCCGGAGGGGGCGGAGAAATAGGCCCGCTGACGGGCGACATGGGCTTTCAGGAAGGGCTTCAGCAGCGCCTTGATGACGGCCAGTAGCGGGACGACCGTCAGGATCAGGGTGATCAGGAACAGCACATAGATCACGATGACCAGCTGACGCAGGGGGCTGGCCGGCGTCCCTGTCGCGCGCAACAGCTTACCCCAGATCATGAAGCTGCGCTTGGCGGTCTTCTCGGATTCGATCAGTCCCTCGCGCACCGTGACGGCGCCGAGGCCGCCCAGCATCGGGCTGCTGTCCTCACGCTTGCGGTTCGGCAGGGCGGCGGCGATGGCGCGGCCGAAGCGGGCGCAGCCGGCGACATCGTCCTTCGACACCCCGGCCTCGGGGATCAGGCCGTTCAGGAAGGGGCCCTTCTTGCCGGTCAGCATCCAGACCGGGGTCGAGACGAAGGTGAAGGCGCTGTGCGCGCTGTCGGTGAGCACGATATTGTCGACCAGCCGGCCGCCCAGATCGCTGATGAGCGTCTTCATCCGCTCCTGCGCCATCAGCCACATGTTGCGGCAGCCGATCAGGGTCACCACCGGCTTGCCGGCCAGCAGCCGGCGGGCGCCCGCGGACTTCAGGAAGGCGATGGTCGGCAGGGACGGCGACAGGAACCAGACCTGATAGGCCAGGATCACCAGGTCATAGTCCGTGTCCGGATCGACGCCCGGCGCCTCGGCCGCCTCCACGTCCTCATAGACCGTCTCGGGGAAGGTGTTGAAGAAGCGGAAGAAGGGCCAGGGGAACGGCCAGGGCTTGCTGGGCCGCAGCTCGGAGACCGTAACCTTGATGTCGCCGCTCGCCTTCAGGGGCGCGATGGTCGCGTCGACGATGTCCGCCAACTGACCGGTCTGCGAATAGTAGACGACCAGCACCTTGCGCATCGTCAGTGTTCTCCCCCGAGAGTCACGTTCAGTCCCTTGCCGGCGCCCGTGAACGGGCGCGGTCACGTTCGCGCGCGGCGAGCGTTATCCGCGTTATGCCAGTGCAAACTGACCTGTAGCGAGAATTTCGTCACCGACAAAGGCACGAAAGCTGACCTTGTCGTCACGAACCTCGGTCCATGTCACGCTGACCGTCTCGCCGGATTTCAACATCCGCTGGAATTTCGCCTTGCGGATGCCGCGCAGGGGCGTGTCGGGGTTCGCCGCGCGCCAGTCGTCGGCCAGAAGGTCGAGAATCACGACGCCGGGGACCAGCGGATTTCCCGGAAAATGACCCGGAAGGGCAGGGTGATCCGCGGGGACGAACAGGGCCGGTGTCATCGTTGCTCGCTGCTCGCCAATCACGGTCCTCCCGTTTATGGAACGGTCCGGGGCTTGGCAAGAAAGGGGGAGGCCGTGACCATCGAGGCGACGACAGGGCCGTCCGGCGCAGCGGTGCTGGAGGGGGAGATCCTGCATCGGCTGGTGCCGCACGCCGGGGCCATGCGCCTGCTCGCACGCGTTCTGTCCTTCGATGACGACGCCATTCTCTGCGAGGCGGAGTCCCACGCGGCGCCGGACAATCCCCTGCGGTCGCACGATCGCCTGCCGATCACCGCCGGGATCGAATACGCCGCCCAGGCGGCCTCCATCCACTCCGGGCTGGTCGGCGGCGGGGGCGAGCCGGGGCGCGGCGGGACCCTGGCCGTGCTGACCGACGTGACCTGGCGGGTGGATCGTCTGGACGATGTCCCGGGGCCGCTCCGGGTTCGCGCCGAACAGCTGGCCCGGACGGCCGCCGCTCTCCAGTACGCCTTCTCCGTGCGGACCGTCGGGGACGAGTCGCTGATCGACGGGGTCCTGATGATCGCCCTGGCCTGACCGTTTCCAATCGCCCGCCACCTCGATACCTTCGCCGACAGTCCGGGCCCTCGCCCGCCGGCGCCCGGAGTTTCCCGCCCTTGCCAGCCGTTACGACACTCTCGCTCGACGTCATGGGCGGCGATCAGGGACCGCCCGCCATCATCGGGGGGGTGCACGAGTATCTGAAGGTCCATGACGGCGCGAACCTCCGTTTCCTGCTGCACGGCGACGAGACGGCCATCAATGCCGAGATCGACCGGCTGAAGCTGCCGCGCGACGGACTGGAGATCCGTCACACCGCCAAGGTGGTCCCGATGGGCGAGAAGCCGGCCCAGGCGCTGCGCCGGGGACACGGCAGCAGCCTGTGGAACGCGGTCGAGGCCATCCGCTCCGGCCAGGCCGACGCCGCCGTCTCGGCGGGCAACACCGGGGCCATGATGGCGATCTCCCGCCTGATCCTGCGCATGGCGGCGCCCGGGCTCGAGCGGCCCGCCATCGTCGCCAACTGGCCCACCGCCCGGGGCGTCAGCGTCGTGCTCGACGTCGGGGCCAATATCGAGTGCGGCGCCCGCCAGCTCGTCGAGTTCGCCATCATGGGCGAGTCCTTCCATGCGGCGGTCCACGGCTCCACCCGCCCGACCATCGGCCTGCTCAATGTCGGGTCGGAGGAGAACAAGGGGCACGACGAGGTCCGCGAGGCGCACCGTATTCTCAAGGCCTGGGGGCAGGGCCTCGACTATCGCGGCTTCGTCGAGGGAGATGATATCGCCAGGGGGACGGTCGACATCATCGTCACCGACGGCTTCACCGGCAACATCGCCCTGAAGACGACGGAGGGGACCATCCGCTTCCTGCTGACGCTGTTGAAGGAGTCGATGACCTCCAGCGTGCCGGCCAAGATCGGCGCCGCCCTGGCGATGCCGGCGATCAAGGCGATGACGCAGCGTATAGATCCGGCCCGTTACAACGGCGCGCCTCTGCTGGGCCTCAACGGCCTCGTGGTGAAGAGCCATGGCGGAACCAACGCCCGCGGATTCGCCTCGGCGATCCGGGTGGCGGTCGACCTGGCCCGCAGCGACTATCTGGCCAAGGTGGCTTCGGGCCTGGACCGGCTGGGCGACCTGCTGCCCGCCGGGGATGAGGCTCAGGACGACGCCTGATCGTTCCGCAGAACCGGCGCGGCGATCAGGATCGCCTGGCTGCGGTTGTTGACCTGAAGCTTCTTCAGGATCGCCGAGACATGCTGCTTCACCGTGCCCTCGGTCAGGTTCATGTCGCCGGCGATCTGCTTGTTCAGCTTGCCGTCGACGAGGGCCCGCATGATGCGCAGCTGGCCGGCGGACAGGGTCGAAATGCGGCGATGGGCGTCAAGGACCTGCGGGTCCGGGTCGCCCTGTTCCGGAAACAGGATCGCGCCCTGCAGGATGGCCCCGACCGCCTCCACCAGAACCTCGACCGCCTCGGACTTGGACAGATAGGCGACGGCGCCCAGGGCCTTCGCGAGCGTGAGCGTCTGGTTGTCCGTGCGGGCCGAGACGATCGCGATCCGGCCGTCCGGCAGGATCTTTTGCAGCCGCAGCAGGGCGCTGAACCCCTCGGCGTCCGGCAGCATCAGGTCCAGCATCACCAGCTTCACCCGATCCCCGTGCTGGCGGACGTAGGCGTCGGCCTCGGCGGCGCTGGTCACCCGGCCGACGTCGAGATGCGGGTAGGCGGCCTTGATGGAGAGCTCGAAGGCCTGTCCCACCAGCGGGTGGTCATCGACGATCAGAACGATCCAGCGCACCTGAGACCCCGGGACCTCCGCGTCCGCTTGCCGACCTGACTGCACGGCAAGATTGCGCCTCCGGTATAGCAGGCCCTCGAGGCGTCGGGAAACCCGCGGTTGCCCGGTCCGGGGTCAGGCCATCTCCCGCAGGATCAGCGCGATCAGCGTCTCGATCTCCGCCCGGGTCGGGGCGCGGCCTCCGGCGAACGCCCCGTCCGCCGCCTTGGCCTGTTCGCTGATTTCCGTGAAACCGAAGATGCCGGCGGCGCCGGCCAGGCCATGGACGAGCGCTTCGATCTGCCCGGGATCGCCGGCATCCAGCGCTGCGGCGAGGGCGTCCGCGTCCGCCAGGGCGCGCAGGCGGAAGCGGGCCCGGATGGCCGCCAGCGTGTCGTCGCTCACGCGGGGCGGCCCAGAAGGATGTCGCGCACCTGCCCGGCCAGCGTCATCGGATCGAAGGGCTTGGTGATGACGCCGACGGCGCCCAGCTCCAGATAGCGCTCACGTTCACTGGCCTGCACCCGGGCGGTCATGAAAATTACCGGCGTCTGTTCCAGTCCCGACAACCGGCGCAGGCGCGCGAGGGTTCCGGGGCCGTCGAGCCGGGGCATCATCACGTCCAGCAGGATGACATCCGGCCTCAACCCCGCCTCAAGCAGTCCCAGCGCCGCCTCGCCGGAGTCCGCCGTCGTCAGGGTGACGCCGGGGTCCAGCTCCAGCGAGAAGGCCGCGACTTCGCGGATGTCCGGTTCGTCGTCCACGTGAAGGATCGCGAGCGTGCCCATCAGTGGCCTCCCTTGCCTGTCAGACGTCGCACCGTCCGGACCAGCCCCGCCAGCGAGGTGCGGGACTTGACCAGCACCGCCTCGACCCGATGGCCGAGGGCGGCGTCCATTTCCTGCGCCGAGTAGACGATCACCGGCACGGTGTTGCCGTCGCCGTCGTCGAGGTCCGCCAGCAGGTCCAGCCCCGAACCATCGGGCAGGCCCAGGTCGAGAATGACCAGGTCCGGTGTCCGGGCCTTCAGCGCCTCCCGGGCGCGGGACAGGGTCGGGACGGGCGTCACCTCGGCGACGCCGGTCAGGGCCGAGGCGGTGACCGCCAGGATGTCGGGATCGTCATCGACATGCAGGACCGTCGGGCGCCGCGTCTCCAGCCGCTCCAGAATTCCCGCGACGGCGCCGCGCAGGCGGGCCTGGTCGAACGGCTTCTCGAGCCAGTCGATGACCTCGAGCGATCGTCCCCGGGCGCGGCCGCGGGCCACATCGGCCGAGACGACCACGACCGGAAGGTCGCGGGTTCGGGGATCGGACCGCAGGGCGCGGATCAGGCCCACGCCGTCGGCGTCCGGCAGGTGCAGGTCGACCAGAACCGCCGCATGGCCGCCGCCCCGCACCGCGCCCAGCGCTTCGCGCGCGGTGGAGACGACGTCGGCGCTGAAACCGTCCTGGGCCAGCATGGTGCGCAGCACCTCGGCCGCGTCCAGATCGTCCTCCACGATCAGCAGATGTGGTCCCGCGCCGCCGCCCGCCTCCGGTTGAGCCAGCTCAAGCGGCAGGTCCAGATGGAAGGTGGCCCCTTCCCCGGGCGCGGACTCGAACCACAGACGCCCGCCGTGCCGTTCCGCGATCTCCCGGGCGATGGCCAGGCCCAGGCCGGTGCCGCCCTTGGCCCGGGTGTCCGAGGAATCGGCCTGGGCGAATTTGGAGAAGATGCGGGCGCGGAACTCGTCCGGAATGCCGGGGCCGTCATCCGAGACGCTGAGCCGGGCGATCCGCGTTTCCGGCTGGACCGAGACCCGCACCGCGCTGCCCGCCGGCGAGAATTTCACGGCGTTGGACAGCAGGTTGACCACGACCTGGATGAGCCGGTCGGCGTCGCCGCGAACCGGCGCGGCGGCGCCGTCGTCCAGATCCACCGCGACGCTCATATCGTCCGCCAGACCCTGGACGTTGTCGATCGACCGCAGGGCGATGTCGCGCAGGTCCAGCGACGCCATGTCCACCGTCATCTGGCCGGACTCCAGCTTCTCGATGTCGAGGATGTCGTTGATCAGCCGCACCAGGCGCTGGCTGTTGGAGTGGGCGATGCTGATCAGGCGGCCGGCCTTGTCGGGAATGGCGCCCGCCGCGCCGCCGGCCAGCAGGCCCAGCGAGCCGGCGATCGAGGTCAGAGGGGTGCGCAGTTCGTGACTGACCGTCGACACGAACTGCTGCTTCATCTCCTCGACCCGCCTCCGTTCCGAGATGTCCCGCACCACCGCCACCATGTGTAGGCCGGACGGCAGGGGCATCGGGCTCAGCGCGACGTCGACGGGGAAGAGCCCGCCATCCCGACGCCGGGCGTTGAGTTCCCGCACCAGCCCGCCGGCGACCTCGCCGTCGCGGAAGCCGAGGCGGGCCAGGAAGCTCCGGCCGACCTCGTCCTTGTTCTCCAGGTCCAGCAGGACGGAGATGTCCCGTCGAACCAGCTCCGGGCCGGACCACCCGAACATCCGGCTGGCGGCGGCGTTCATCGTCTCGATGCTGCCGCTGGGGTTAAGGGTCAGAATGGCGTCGATGGCGCTGTCGAAGATGGCGGCCTGGCGGGTGGCCACGGTCCGGACCTCGGCCAGCAGAGCCCGGCGGGTGCGGATGTAGCGCCAGACCAGGAAGACCGTGCCCGCGACCAGGGCCAGAAACAGGGCGAACAGGCCGGCGACCAGTCGCTCGGTCGCGACGCCCCGCGCCGTGGCCCGGCCGATCAGAGCGTCCAGCCGGCCGGCTTCTGCATCGACCATCCGGTCGATGACGGCGCGAATGTCATCCATCGCCGCCTTGCCCGCGCCCTCCGCGACATAGGCGAGCGCGGGGTCCCGACCGCGCTGCTGGCGAAGGCGGATGCCCTCGGAAAGGGTCGACTGCTTCCGGCCGACCAGATCCTTGAGCGCGCTGATCTCCGCGGCATGACCGGGCTCGCCGGCGTACAGTCGCTCCAGTCGCTGCATCTGCGCCGACAGCCGTTCCTCGGCCTCGTCGTAGGGCTCCAGGAACCGCCGGTCGCCGGTGATGATATAGCCGCGCTGCCCGGTCTCGGCGTCCTGCAACAGGGAGAAGACGCTCAGGATCTGGGCGCGGGTTTCGTGGGAGCGTTCGACCTCGGCCCGGACCGCGTTTCCGCGCTGGAACTCGTTGGTCAGGGACGCGCCGATGCCGACCAGGACGGCCAGGACGATCAGTCCGACCCCCACGCCCAGCAACGTGGCGGTGCGGCGGGAAAGGAGAAGCGGTTCCGGCATCGATCCCTGTTCCGACGTTCGGCGATGTCGCGCCGAGTCCGAGAGTGCTGACCTTTTCCACCACTTCAACCCCCGCGTGAGGATTTCGCAGACTGCATCGGCCTCACAGGGCGGGCAGGGGGCGTAGAGGGGCTGGACTTCATCACCGCCCTCCGGGCCTTGCGTGTCAAATTGGCGATTTGTCCCGTGGGGCGGAGGGGGAGGCGGCGCGGAAGGCGACCATTGCGGCAGACGCGTCTTGCACCCGTCGCCGCGTGCTGTACCTCTGATCAGAGGGGTTAACCACGATGTCCAACCGACTGAGTCGACGCGAACTTCAGTGCCTGCGCCTGGCCGCGCAGGAGCTCGGCAACAAGGACATCGCGGCCCGTCTCGGCATCGCGCCGAGCACGGTCGAGAACCATCTGACCAACGCCTACGCCAAGCTCGGGACCTCCGATCGACGGGTCGCCGCGGCCATCGCCGTTCGCGACTACCCGGATATCTCCCATTTCGCCCCTACCCCCATGGCGCCGCCCCCGTCCCCCGGGGTCGTTGAGGGGGCGCTCGGCGAGCTCTCCGCCGCCGGCCGCGAACCGGGGACCGCCTCGAACTGGATCCTGCCCGCGCCGCCGCGCCGGCCGCTTCAGCTTCTGGCGATCATCCTCGCGTTCGCCGCCATCGGAGGAGTGCTCACGGCCGGTCTGGTGCAACTGGCGGCGGGGGGGATGTCCCTTCTGTCGCGGGTCGCCCCGCCGGACGCCGCCCGGGCGCTGGATTCAGACAACCCAGCGGGGACCCGACCATGACCCATATCCGAACCGGCGTTCGCATTGCGCGCAAGCTCAAGGAGAGCGAACACGCCATCGACCACGCCATCATCGCCGTGAGCGCCATGATCCAGACCATGGTGGAAGGCCGTATCGAGGCCGGCGTCGCGGCCCAGACGGGCCAGCTGGCCCTCACCCACGTCGTGGACGGACTGGTCCGGCTGAACCAGGTCCGCGGGGATGTGATCGCGGGGCATGCCGCGCTCAAGGACGTCGCCGACGCCGCCGGCATTCCCTACCGGATGGACGGCACCATGGAGCCGAAGATCGAGCCGCCGATCGGCCGCCTCTCGGTCGTGGCCGCCTGACCCGCCACGCGTCGCCATGTCGATCCTTCAGTGGGGGCTGACCCTCGTCACCTATGCGACCCTGGTCGTCCTGCTCTGGAAGGGGCGGACGCCGGAGCGTCTGGCGGGGCTGGCCCTGATCGTCGCCCAGACCGCGACGCCCCTCGTCGCCCATCTCCAGCTCGGCGGGGTCCGGGTCGGCGTGGCGGCGGTCAGCCTGGCGCTCGCCGCCGCCCTGACCGCGCTCGCCCTGTACGGACGGCGCTGGTGGCTGCTGGCGGCGGCCGGATTCCAGCTCATCTCCCTGGCCTCCTGGGCCTATCAGTTCCTGAACCCGGACGCCCAGATCTGGGCGGCGGTCACCTTCCGGATCATCGTCTGGATGGAGTTGATGGCCCTGGCCCTGTTCGGTCTGTTCGAGGCGCGGCACGCCCCCTACGCCCGGCCGGCGGTGCGGCCATGACGATGACGTTTCCGGCCCTGGCCCCCGGCGAGCCGCGTACGGTCCGGCAGACGGGGCAGGAGGCCGAGGCGGCGCTCCTCGCCCGGCTTCTGGGGTCCGCCTTCGGGGAGGCGAGCGCGAACCGGTTCGCCCGGGGCCTGATCGATCATTTCGGCGGCGTCGGCGCCAGCATCGTCGCACCGAAGGACGAGGTCTCGCGCGCCCTCGGCGCCGGGGGCGAGGCCTGCGCCGCCCATCTGGCGGACCTGCACGCCCTTGTCCTGACCGTGGTCCGGCGCAAGGCCCTGTCCCGCCCGCTCCTCGGCAGCCGCACGGCCCTGAGACGCTATCTCTCGACCGCCCTGTCCGCCGAGCCGAGGGAGCAGTTTCGCGTCCTCTATCTGGACAGCCGCAATGGCCTCATCCGCGAGGAGATCGCCGGCGAGGGCACCCGCGACCACGCGCCGGTCTATCCGAGGGAGATCATCCGCCGGGCGCTGGAGCTCTCGGCCAGCGCCCTGATCCTGGTGCACAATCATCCGTCCGGCGATCCGACCCCCTCGGCCCAGGATCTGAACACCACCGACCAGATCATGGCGGGCGCCGCCGTGTTCGGAATCGCCGTGCACGATCATCTGGTCGTCGGACGGAAGCGGGTGTTCAGCTTCCACGACGCCGGCCTGCTGGCCGCGGCGCCCGGGACCCGCCCGTCCCGCGACAGGGCCGCGCCGCCCCGGCCCCGGCGGACCGCCGGAAAGACGCTTTCGGCGGATACGCCGTCGCCTTCGGCGTCGGTGCACAGTGACTGATTGAAACCGGAAAGGGCCGGGGCCCGGCGGGGTGGCGGACAGAGAGGGATTCGAACCCTCGGTACGCTTTCACGTACACACGCTTTCCAAGCGTGCGCGATCGACCACTCCGCCACCTGTCCGTTTCCACGACGTCGCCCGAAGGCCTTCGTGCAGCCGCCGGACGGTCGATCCGGCGAGGGGCGCTGATTAGAACAGTCGGCCCCCCTCGGCAAGCGCCTCTTTAGGCCCCATATGGGCGGGGAACGATTTGTCCGGAGTTCTCCCATGCTCGAGCAGAAAACCACGATGCCGACGCCCGACGCCGCCCTGCCGGGCCGCGATGCGCCGCTGCACACCGACGAGGTCCATTTCGTCACCGGCCGCCCGCTGAAAGGCCCGTACCCGGACGGGTTCGAGACCGCCATTTTCGGCATGGGCTGCTTCTGGGGCGTCGAGCGCGTCTTCTGGTCGCTGCCGGGCGTCTGGGTGACCTCGGTCGGCTACACCGGCGGCTACACGCCGAACCCGACCTATGAAGAGACCTGCACCGGCCGCACCGGCCACGCCGAGGTGGTCAAGGTCGTCTTCAACCCGAAGGAAATCAGCTACGCCGAGCTGCTGAAGGTCTTCTGGGAGAATCACGATCCGACCCAGGGCATGCGTCAGGGCAATGACATCGGCACCACCTACCGCTCGGCCATCTATTATCTGAATGAGGCGCAGAAGGCCGAGGCCGAGGCCTCGCGTGACCCCTATCAGGCGGCGCTGGACAAGGCGGGGCAGGGCCGGATCACCACCGAGATCACCGAGGCCGGGCCCTACTATTTCGCCGAGGACTATCACCAGGGCTATCTGGCCAAGAACCCGGCCGGCTACTGCGGCATCGGCGGCACCGGCGTGGTCTGCCCGATCGGCATCGGCGTGTCGGCCTGATCATGGACCGGCGCCGTGGATAGGGCCGGGATCGGCAAGGTCTGTCTGGCCCTGCCCGGGGCCACGCTGGACCACCCGTTCGGCGACGACCACGACGCCTACAGGGTCGGCGGCAAGATGTTCGTCATCGTCGGCGGCGAGGGCGGGGTCTCCTTCAAGGTCTCCGACATCGCCTGGGAGGTGCTGACCGAAGAGGGCCGGGCGCGTCCGGCCCCCTACCTCGCCCGCGCGAAATGGGTGAACCTGCCCGACCCGTCCGCCTGGCCCGCTGACGAACTGGCCGCGCATTTCGCCATCGCCCATTCGCTCATCGCGGCCAAACTGACCCGCAAGCTGAGGGCCGAACTGGGGCTGGCCTGACTTTCCAAAAACACCGGTTTTTGGAATTTGTCTGAATCGAAAACCGATGGTCTCCTGATGCCCTTGGGGGGAGGTCCATCATGATCGCCAGACATCTGATCCTGCTCGGCGCCTGCGCGGTCGCGCTCGGGGCCTGCCGGCAACCCGAGGTCAAGATCAGCGCGGCGACCGATCAGCCCCACGTCGCCGCCGCCAGCGACATCGAAGCCGGGCGCTATCTGGTGCTGACCGGCGGCTGCAACGACTGCCACACCCCGGGGTATCCGCAACGCGGCGGCCGTATCCCCGAAAGCGACTGGCTCAAGGGATCGGGAACCGGCTTCTACGGCCCGTGGGGCACCAGCTATCCGCAGAACCTGCGCCGGACCGTGGCCGGGATGAGCGAGGATGACTGGGTCGAGATGCTGAACACCCGCGAGGCCCTGCCGCCCATGCCCTGGCCCAGCGTCCGCGCCATGGCCGAGGCCGACAAGCGGGCGGTCTATCGCTACATCAAGTCCTTGCCGCTTGACGGCGACCCGGCTCCCGCGGCGCTTCCGCCCGGACAGGTCCCGACCACGCCCTATGAGAACATGATGCCGCACGGGGCGGGGGCGTAGGGCCACACAGTCCGCTCATCCCGGCGAAAGCCGGGACCCAACGCTTTGGGTGATGGATCGAAACCGGTCCGGCTCGCTCGCTGATCCTGAGAAACTGTCGTCAGGCTGGACAGGACTGGATCCCGGCTTTCGCCGGGATGAGCGGTTTTGTTGAACGGTCAGCGCGCCCGTTCCTCCGCGATCCACCGATCCATCCGCTGGTCCAGCAGGTCCATCGGCAGGGGGCCGTCCACCAGAAGCGCGTCGTGGAAGCGGCGCACGTCGAACCGGTCGCCCAGTTCGCTCTCGGCTCGCGTGCGGATCGCGCGCAGGCGGATTTCCCCGACCTTGTAGGCCGTCGCCTGTCCCGGCCAGCCGATGTAGCGCTGCAGCTCGGTCTCGATGTTGTGCGGGGCCAGGGCCGAGTTGTCGCGGAAGCAGGCGCGGGCCTGTTCGATGTCCCAGCCCAGCCAGTGGATGCCGGTGTCCGCCACCAGCCGGCAGGCGCGCCACATCTCGTAGCTCAGCCGCCCGAACCGCTCATAGGGCGTCCGGTAGAAGCCCATCTCCTCGCCCAGGAACTCGGAATACAGGCCCCAGCCCTCGACGAAGGCGGTCACATCCACCCCGCGCCGGAAATAGGGGCCGTCTTCCGCCTCCTGCTGCAGGGCGATCTGCAGGTGGTGGCCGGGGACCGCCTCATGCAGGGTCAGGGCCGGCAGTTCGTACAGCGGGCGCTGGTCCAGCCGGCTGGTGTTGACCATGTAACCCCCGGCGATGCCGTTCTCCATCGAACCGGGGAAGTACCGGCCGGTGGTGTAGTTGGCCTCGATCTCGGCCGGCACCGGACGCACGCCGTACGGGGTGCGAGGCAGGGTGCCGAACAGGGCGGGCAGGCCGTCGTCCGACCGCTTGGCCATCTCCGACGCCTTCTCCAGCAACTGCTCGCGGCTGGTGGCGTAGAACTGCGGATCGGTGCGCAGGAAGGTCAGGAAGCCGGCGAAATCGCCGGCCCAGCCCGCGGCCCGCATCTCCGTCTCCATCCGCGCCCGGGTGCGCGCCACTTCCCGCAGACCCAGCTGGTGCACCTGATCCGGGGTCATGTCGGTGGTCGTGTAGCCGCGCACCAGATAGGCGTAGAGCGCGCGTCCGCCGGGCCGGTGCGCCAGCCCCAGCGTCTCGGGCGCGCGGGGCAGATAGTCCTGCCGCAGGAACCGCACCCACTCGCGCCGCTCGGGCATGATGCGGTCGGCCACCACGGCCCGGGCGCGGGCGGTCAGGGCCGCCTGCTGCGCCGCGGGGATCGAGGCGGGCAGGGCGGCGAAGGGCTTGAGCAGCGGATCGGTCTCGGGCGTCAGCGCCGCCTCCGGCTCCATCAGGCCCAGGGCGTTCTCGACGATGGAGCGGGGCTGAACCAGACCGGTCTCGAGCCCCCGCCGCGCCGCCGCCCGCTGATCGCTGTAATAGCGGGGCAGGGCCTCCAGACGGGCGATATACAGTTCGGCGTCCTGCGTGTTGGTGATCCGCGTCACCGCCGCCAGATAGCCCGCGGTCTGTCCCGGTCCGCCCTCCGAATTGAAGGCGTCGATCCGGCCGGTATCCAGCGGAATCCGCTCCCGGGCGCGCCGGATCACCCAGGACAGGAAGGCGTGGTTGAGCCGGTCGTCCGGCGTCAGCATCGCCGGGTCCAGCGCCGCCAGCCGGTCGGCGAATCCCTTCAGCACCGGCTCCTGCGCCACCTCGAAGGCGCGCGAGGCGTCGGGCAGCCTGCCCTGCGCCGCCCGGTCGCCCTCCATCCCCGCCGTGATGGGGTCGATGGACCGCAGATAGGCCTCATAGTCGGACAGGATCGCCGCCAGCGCCGGGTTCTCGGCCTGCCGCACCGTCTGGGCGGGGGCGGGCGGGGTCCGGGCGACGGCGGGCGTGGCGCAGACGGCCAGCAGGGCCGCCAGCGAGGCGGTCAGGACGATCTGTTTCATTGGGGCTCCCTCCCGGATCCGGGCGGGACTGCAGCGGAGCGGGCCTCCGCCGTCAACCGCAGAAGGCGAAGAACCGTTCGACCCGGTCCGCCGAGCCCGGATGCGGAGCGTAGGCCTGCCGCTCGTCGCCCTGCCAGACCGCCAGCCAACCCACCCGGCGGAAGCGCTGGAACACCGGATCGCTCGCCTTCGCGTCGGCGGTCAGGAACAGGCCGTCGTTGAGCTCGGACCGCTCGGCCGCCGCGGGGTAGCGCTCGGTGTCGCCGCCGGACTCCAGATGGATCTCGGGCCGCGCGCCTTCCGGGGCCAGGGCGCTCAGCGCCAGACGGCCCGAGTTTTTCCGGCAGTCCAGCCCGATGCGGAGGTCATCGCTTTCCTCCAGGCCGTAGGCGAGCCGCGCCTCCTCATCGTCCTGATGCAGGAACCAGTCATAGTGGTCGATCGGGGCCGGCGCGCCGGAAACAGCCGGGGCGAAGTCCATCCGCGTCGTACCGCACGCCGCCAGGGTCAGGGTCAGGCCGGACAGGACCAGCAGGGCGGGGGGGCGCATGGCAGACTCCGGATCAACCGGAGCAAAGTTCCGCGAAGCGGCGCAGCTTGGCAAGATGGGCCGTGGGCACCTCGACCGCGCGGCGCTGCTCGCCGACGGTGACGCCCAGCCGGCCGCTGACGCCAAAGGCCGCGAAGACCGGGTGATCGGTGCGCAGGGCCAGCTTCAGGACGCCGCCCCGTCCGGTCCGGGCCTCCGACACCGCCGAGGCCTCGCCCGCGGTCACCCGCGCCATTCCGGTCGCGCCCTCGCCCCCGTACAGGGTCAGGCGCGCCACGCTGCTGCCGGGCTCGCATTCCAGGGTCGTGCGAAGACTGGCGGTGTCCGGCACCTCATTGGCCAGCACCACGGGGGTGTCGTCGCCGTAGAGGGTCCAGGTCCAGGCGGCCTCGGACGGCGCCGGGGCGTTTTGCGGCCCGGGAGCCAGGACCGCCACGGCGGCCAGAATCGCGATCATGGCTGTTCAGCCCCCGCTGAGAGTTCCGACCCGGAGAATTGGTCAGACCTGCTCGGTTGCGCAATAGGCGAAGAAGCGCTCGATCAGGGCTCGCTCCTGCGCATTGGCGGTCAGCTGGAATTGGCCCGCCTCGCCCTCGACGGTCAGGCGGCCCGTCCGGGCCATTTCGCGCAGGGTCGGATCGCGCAACGACACCGCGGCCTCATCCGACAGGTCGCCGCTCAGTGGATCGATCGCGCTCTCACGGCTGGACGCCTGGATCAGCCGGGGAGAGGCCGGCAGGACGTCGCCGTAAAGGGCCAGCTGACGCTGTCCCGGCTCGCAGGTCATCATCAGGGCCAGCTGGTCGGAGTTCTCGACGCCATACGCCAGCTTGGCCAACGCGCCTTCCTGGCTCAGATGCCAGCCCATGCCCGGCACGCCCGTCTCCACATCCGTCGCGCGCGACTGCGCGGCGAACGCGATCAGGCCCAGGGCGGCGACAGCGGGGACAACGAACTTCAGCATGGACAGACACTCACCTCTGATGGGCAAACGTTGATGTCCGTTAAGAGTTCACGGCCAAGCTGAACCCTGGCTGACGAAATTCACCGCGCGATGGAAATGCCGCGATGGCCGGAGGCTGATCCGGCGCCGAAGCCCGGGCGGGTGGGGCGGAGTCCGGAAGGTGATTGGTGGTTCGATGCGGCCCCGGGCCGGGGCAGGACGTGAGCCGGCGGTTCGGCCGGCGCCCACCACTCACCCATCACGACCCGGCCGCCGTCAGGGCCGGTTGGCCGCCACCCTCCGACCCCGCGATCAGAACGGCGAGAACCGCTCCACCAGCGACTGGGCCGCCGGGGCGCTCTGGACCCGGCTGATGTCGCCGCGGCCGCCGTAGCTGATCCGGGCTTCGGCGATCTGGGTGTGGTTGATGGTGTTGGCGGCCGAGACGTCTTCCGGGCGCACGATCCCGGCGACGGTCAGCTCGCGCACCTCGCGGTTGGTGCGGACTTCCTGACGGCCCTGGATGATCAGATTGCCGTTGGCCATCACGCCGGTGACCACCGCCGCGATGGTCAGGCTGACCTTCTCCGCGCGGTTGACCGAGCCCGAACCGGCCGAGTTCGACTCGCCTTCCAGCCCGACCATGTTGGCGGCGTCGAAGCCGCCGGGGAACAGTCGGCCCAGGCTGCTTTCCATGCCGAAGAAATTGCTCAGTCCGGCGGAGGCGTCATTGCTGCGGGCCCGCTGGGTCGAGTTGTTGGTCTGGGCGCGGTCGTCGATGTCGATGTTGACCGTCAGGATGTCGCCGACGTGGCGGGCGCGCTGGTCGCCGAAGAAGGTCCGGGCGCCGGTGCGCCACAGGCTGTTGGCGCTGGCCGAGCGCCGGGCGGCCTGCTCCTCGGGGCTGGGGAGATAGGCCTGGGTGGTCGGCACCAGGGCGGCCGGATAGCCGATGGGCGCCAGTTCGGGGCCCATCACCGCCTCGACGGCGGTGGAGCAGGCGCCCAGGGACAGGGCGGCGGTGGCGGCGACGGTCAGGAGCATGGCGTTACGCATGGGACTTCCCTCTATCGGGCGGCGAACTGTTGGGCGCGGACGGACTGGGCGGCCGGGCCGGCGATGGCCTGGCCGGGGCCGACGGCCACGGTGTCGATGACGCGGTTGGATTGCAGGTTTCGGACGGCCAGCGGCTGGCCCTCGGCGGCGTTGCCTTCGGCGCGGCCGGTGATGGTCAGGCGGACGCCGCCCGCCTCGTACATCACCTGGACCATGTCGTTGCGGCTGATCACGCGCTGGCCCGGGGCGGCGCGCACGGCCGCGGGCGCGGCGGCGGCGAAGGGGGCTTCGGCGCCGGCGGCCGGGGCGGCGGACGTTCCGCCCGGCGCCATGCCGGCGTCGCGGACCACGACCCGGCGCAACCCGGTCGGATTTGCCCAGTCCAGCCCGGCCTGACGGGCCATGGCCTGCAGTTGCGAGGCTTCGAAGACGATCGAGGGGCCGACCCGGCGACCGACGACCACGCCGGCGGCGCCGTCCGCGCCGTCGAAGATGTCGCCCAGGGTGACCTGGCCGTCGTGATCCACCGGATTGGCTTTCAGGCTGACCGGACCGGCCAGGGCGGGGCCGGCGAGGGCGAGGCTCAGGGCGCCGACGGCGGCGAGGATCAGGGACTTCACGATTTCACCTGCGCGCTGACCGACAGCATCTGGTCGGCGGTGGTGATGACCTTGGAGTTCATCTCATAGGCCCGCTGGGCGATGATCAGGGCCGAGATTTCCGACACCGCGTCGACGTTCGAGGATTCGGTGAACTTGTGCAGGATGTCGCCGTAGCCGATCTCGCCGGGGGCCCCGACGTTGGCCGGCCCCGACGCCGCCGTCTCCAGCAGCAGGTTGTCGCCGATGGCTTCCAGACCGGCCTCGTTGAAGAACGACGCCAGTTCGATCTGTCCGACCACCTGCGGGGTGGTGTTGCCGTCGGTGAAGACCTGCACCTGGCCGGACTTCGAGATCTGCACATCGACCGCGTCCTGCGGGATGTTGATGTTCGGCTGCACCGCATAGCCGTCGTCGGTGACCAGCTGGCCCTCGCCGTTGATCGAGAAATTGCCGGCGCGGGTGTAGGCCGTCTCGCCCGAGGGCATCAGCACCTGGAAGTAGCCGCGTCCGTCGATGGCCATGTCGTACATGCCGCCGGTGTTGGTGGGGGTGCCCTGGTCGGTCACGCGATAGACCGCGCCGGCCTTCACGCCCGCGCCGATCTGGATGCCGGTCGGCACCACCGTGCCCTGGGTGGACGACTGCGCGCCCATCCGCTCGACGTTCTGGTACAGCAGGTCCTGGAACTCGGCCCGTTGGCGCTTGTAGCCGACGGTGTTCATGTTCGCGATGTTGTTGGAGATGACCTCCACGTTCAGCTGTTGGGCGGCCATGCCCGAGGCTGCGGTTCTGAGCGCGCGCATGTCTCAGTCCTCCCTTACGACACCCGGCCCAGGCGCTCGACGGAGCGGCGGGACAGGTCGTTGGTGTTCTCGATCATCCGGGACACGCTCTCGTAGGCGCGCTGGATCTCGATCAGATTGGTGATCTCGAGGATCGGATTGACGTTGGAGCCTTCCAGCATGCCCTGACGGACGCTGGCGTCGGTGGCCTCGGTGCTGACGGCGTTGGAGGCGTTGCGGTACAGGCCGTCGCCGCCCTTCTCGAGGGCGCCCAGCGAGTCGAAGCGGACCACCGACAGGCGGCCGACGACTTCCTCGTCCTGGGTGATGGTGCCGTCGGCGCCGACCGAGATTTCGCCTCGCGTCGGGTCCAGGATGATCTCGCCGCCGTCGCCCAGGACCGCCGCGCCCTGCTTGGTCGTCAGGCGGCCGGTCGGGTCAAGGGTGAAGCCCCCGTCCCGGGTGTAGGCCTGACCGGCGCCGTCCTGCACGGTGAAGAAGGCGCCTTCGCCCTCGATGGCGAAGTCCAGCGGACGGCCCGTCTGGGACAGGGCGCCCTGGCTGAAGTCGCGACCCACGCCGTTGTCCAGAACAAAGCTGACGCCCGGGCGGACGAAGGCGTTGCGGGCGCGTTCGCCCACCTCGGCGCCGACCAGCAGCTGCTCGACCTTGAAGCCGTTGGTGTCGGCATTGGCGATGTTGTTCGCCACGACATCCAGCTCGCGGCGCAGCGTCATCTGGCGTGACAGTCCAACGTAGGCGGCGTTTTCCACGGGCGGCTCCTTTCGCCCTCCACCGTCGCAACGGTCGTGCCAACAGGGTGAATCCAGTCGTGGCGGGCGTTTCAGCTGCAAAGCCTGATCCGGCGCCCGGCAGGATTTGCCGATCGTAAACGGCTCGTTAACCAAACCCGGCTGAATTGGACCCCTGAGATTCTCGGGGCGCGGGGCGCATGCTGAAACTGGGCAAGAAGAAGGACGCGGACGCCAATCTGCCGGCCGTCACCGACGGTGAGGGCGGGGAGGGCGACGGCGCGCCGGCCAAGAAGAAGATTCCGCTGCTCTTCATCATCATCCCCGTGGCCCTGCTGGTCCTGGGCGGCGGCGGCGCGGCCGCCTTCGTGATGATGCAGCCCAAGTCCGCGCCCGCCGAGGACGGCGGCGGCGACCACGGGGCCGAGAAGAAGGCCGAGGGCGGTCACGGCAAGAAGGCCGAGAAGAAGGGCGGCGGCCACGGCGGCGGCGCGGAAGGCGAGGCGAACCCCGCGCTGGGCGTCATCACCGAGGGACCCGACGGCGTCACCTTCTACACCCTGCCGGACCTGCTGGTGAACATCCAGGCCGAGAACGGCCGGCCGGCGAACATGAAGCTCAAACTGACCCTGGAGATGCACGACGCGGAGGTGGCCTACAAGCTGCAGGAGGAGACGCCGCGCCTGAACGACATGTTCCAGAGCTTCCTGCGCGAACTGCGTCCGGAAGACCTGGCCGGTTCGTCGGGCACCTTCCAGCTGCGCGCGGAAATCCTGCGCCGCGTGAACCTGATCGCCGCGCCCGGCAAGGTCGACGCCGTGCTGATCGAAGAAATGCTGGTGCAGTAGCCCATGTCGGACGCCGCCTTCGCCGACAACGCCGATCCGTTCGCCGAGCCGCTGGCCGACGACCGTCCGATCGCGACCGAACGCGTCCTGAACCAGGATGAGATCGACAGCCTGCTCGGCTTCGATCTCGGCGATGACGACGGCAACGAGCGCTCCGGCATCCGCGCCATCATCAACTCGGCCCTCGTCTCCTACGAGCGCCTGCCGATGCTCGAGATCGTCTTCGACCGCCTCGTGCGGCTGATGACCACCTCGCTGCGCAACTTCACCTCGGACAACGTCGAGGTCAGTCTCGACAACATCTCCTCGATCCGCTTCGGCGACTATCTGAACTCCATCCCCCTGCCGGCCATCCTCGCGGTCTTCCGCGCCGAGGAGCTCGACAACTACGGGATGCTGACGGTCGACTCGAACCTGATCTATTCGATCGTCGACGTGCTGCTCGGCGGGCGCCGGGGCACGGCCGCCCTGCGCATCGAGGGCCGGCCCTACACCACCATCGAGCGGGTGCTGGTCCAGCGGATGGTCGAGGTCGTGCTGGCCGACGCCCGCGCCGCCTTCGAGCCGCTGACCCCGGTCCACTTCAATCTCGACCGGCTCGAGACCAACCCGCGCTTCGCCGCCATCGCCCGTCCGGCCAACGCCGCCATCTTGGTCAAGCTGCGCATCGACATGGAAGACCGCGGCGGCCGCATCGAGCTGCTGCTGCCCTACGCCACCCTCGAGCCCATCCGGAAGATGCTGCTGCAGCAGTTCATGGGTGAGAAATTCGGGCGCGACAACATCTGGGAAGGCCACCTGGCCACCGAGCTCTGGACCACCGAGACCGAGGTCCGCGCCGTGCTGGACGAGCAGCAGCTGCCGCTCTCCAAGGTGCTCGACTTCAAGGTCGGCGACACCCTGATGCTGAACGTAAATCCGGACTCGCCGGTGTCCGTGCGCGCCGGGTCGATCCCGCTGACCGTCGGCCGCATGGGCCGCAAGGGCCAGCACATCGCCGTGCGGGTCGAGGCCCCGGTGAATGTTGAAGCCGCCTCCAGCCTCGTGAAGGGAAGACGTCGATGACCGGCATGATTCTGGACGGCGTTCTGATGCTGCTGCTGGTCGCGGCCCTCGGCTACGGGGTGCGGCTGGAGCGCAAGCTGTCGGCCCTGCGCGCGGGCCAGCTGGCCTTCGCCTCGGCGGTCAACGAACTGAACACGGCCGCCGGACGCGCCGAGGTCGCCCTGGCCTCCCTGCGCGCCTCCGGGCAGGAGACGGACCTGCTCCACGACCGCATCATCAAGGCGCGGGAGGTCAAGGCCCAGCTGGAGACCCTGATCGCCCGGGGCGGCGAGCTGAAGCCGGCTCGCGCGCCGGAACCGGTCGCCCGGGCCGCCGCGCCGGCGCCGAAGCCCGTCGCGGTCCCGGCCGCCGCCGTGGATGAGGACGAAGCCCGCGCCGCCCGCATGCAGGCCCTGGCCGAGCGTATTCAGGGTCTGGCCGCCCCGGCCCGCCCCTCGGCGGCCTCCGGCAACGTCCACGCCATCCTCGGCGCCCTGACCAAGCACGGGGCCGCTAACCAGTCTGCGAAGCAAAGCCTCAACCAGGCCCGTCGCAATCTGGACGACGACCTGTTCGCCGCCTGACCCCTTCCCAAGCACCCGAGTAAGCCCTCATGGCCAGGATTCCCCGCCTTCTGCCCCTGATCGCCGTCGCCATCGGCGGCGTGGTGCTGGTGCGCGCCGTCGGCGTCGCTCCCGGCCTGTTCGAGGGCGCCAGGGCCTGGGCCGAGGAGGCCGTTCCCACCGCCGCCGCGCCCAGCCACCCGGCCGCCGCCGTCTGCGCCCTGACGCCCGAACAGCTGGCCCAGCAGGCGGGCATCTCCCCGGCCGAGCTGCGCATCATCCAGTCCCTGTCGGCCCGTCGGGCCGAACTGGACGCCCGCGACACCGACATGGCCTCCATGCTGCCCCTGCTGGCCGCCGCCGAGCAGAAGCTGGACGCCCGCGTCCAGGCGCTGGAAGCGGTCAAGGCCGAGGTCGCCGCCATGCTGGGGCAGGTGGACGAGAAGCAGAAGGAAGAGACCGACCGTCTCGTCGCCGTCTATTCGGCGATGCGCCCGCGCGAGGCCGCCCGGGTCTTCACCACCCTCGACGATGATGTCCGCCTGCCTGTCGCCGCGGCGATGCGTCCGCGCACCCTGGCCGCCGTCATGGCCCAGATGGAGCCGGCCGCCGCGCGCGAGCTGACCGAGAAACTGGCTCGCCGTTTCGCCGCCCAGCAGGAGCTGGCCGCCCGCGCGGCCCGCGCCGCCGCGCCTGAAGCGCC